>JANOOW010000577.1:0-3954 GCA_031421555.1 Hyphomicrobiaceae bacterium
ACGCTGGGCTCGCGGAAATGCAGCGGCATCAGCTGGCCATGTATATCGGTGAGGTGCACCAGCGTGACGTTGCCGACCGCGTCGAACTTCAACAATTCATCTTGCGTCAGGCGGCCTTGCGCTGCAGCGCGCCCAAGCGGGCCGATCCCGCTCGACGCAATAGCCGATGCGGCAAGCGCTGCCTGGGTGAACTCCCGTCGCGTAATCATGCATTATCCTAGCATCTAACACTCAACCATATGCGAATACTCGCATATTTCAAGCGACGAAAAAGGCCTGACAACCGAAGCTGCCAGGCCGATATCGAATGTCAACCGATGGCGACTTTCTGCTCGGCTTTGTAGATCGAACCATCGTCGTCGGTCCATGTGAACTCGAACGTGCCGGCTTCGGGCACCTTGACGAAGAACGACTGGTACGGATTGGCCGAGATTGCCGAATGCCAGTCGGCGCGGAAAATTTCGCGGCCGTTGAACTTCGCGGCGAACGCCTTGATGATCTTGCGCGGGATCACCTTGCCGTCCTTGTCCTTGCGATTGCCCGATTCCATCTCGTGGCTGATCAGCGTCTTCACTTCGATGACTTCGCCGGCCTTCGCCGAGGCTGGCATTCTAACGCGGGGTGTTGGGGTCGCCATATCGGAAATTCCTCGGGGAAGAATGTGAGTTGAACCGTTTGGGTTTCGGCCGCCTAGCCTCCGCAGCCACCGATCGTCACCTTTACTTCGCGCTTCGTCGTGAACAGCTTGCCGTCCGACATCTCCGCCACTGCCACGATATTTTGCGTCTGCGCGAGGCGCATGCGGATCTGCACGGTCGCCTTCGGCATCATCGGCGTGAAGTAGAATGAGGCAACGCCCGGATTGGGATTGCCGTCGGCGAACACATGCACAGCCTTGACGTAGTCGGCATCGGTCATTGGGCTTTCCACTTCGACGCCAAGCGGAACGACGAGACCGTTCTCCGCGATCGATGGCAGGTCAAGCTTGATCTTGCCATCGGCCAACGACTTACCCGCGTAGAGCTTTTGGATCTCGGCTTCCACCTGCGCGGGCGCAGCCATTGCAAGTCGCGGTCCGAGCAGTGCCAGCGCTGCCGCCACACCGCCACCGATCAACACGCCCCGGCGGTCCAAAGTCTTCAGATCATACACCATCAAGGCGCTCCCGATCAATCGTTTCGATGCCATTGTCGACGACAGACAGGCCTTCTGGCATCCCTTGTCATATTCATATTTTTAAATGTAATGTTCGATCAAACGCAAGCGCAAAATTTGCTTCAATTTCGCTGGAAATGGTCGACGAGGAGAACACATGCGACGGCAAGAAGGCGGGACGTGGATCATCAAGTGGAGGCGCCACGCGGCATTGCTTCTCGTAGCGATGGCTTTTTCTGCGGGACTGGCACACGCGCAGGCCACCGCACCAGCCACATCGCAAGACAGCGAAAAAGAGATCGAGCGTTACCGCGCAATGATCTCCGATCCATTTTCGAACCCCGGTTTTCTCAATGTCGATCGCGGCGAAATCCTGTGGAAGAAGACCACTGGCACCAAGAACGCTTCGTTGGAGGCATGCGATCTAGGCCTTGGCGCAGGCAAGCTCGAAGGCGCCTATGCGCAGCTACCGCGCTACTTTGCCGATGCCGATCGCGTGATGGATCTCGAGCAGCGGCTGCTGTGGTGCATGGAGAAGGTGCAGGGCGCCGACACCAAGGATGTCGTCAACCGGCGTTTTTCCGCTCCAGGTGTCGCGTCCGACATGGAAGACCTCGTCGCCTTCATTGCCAACAAGTCGAATGGCAGCAAGTTGGAGCCGCAGTTGAAACATCCCAAGGAGCAGGAAATGCACGCAATCGGCGAGGCCATTTTCTTCCGCCGCGCCTCGATCAGCGATTTCTCGTGCGCGACCTGTCATGCCGAGGACGGCAAGCGAATTCGGCTGCAGGGACTGCCGAACCTGTCGAAGCCGGGCAAGCCGGCCCAGGAGACCATGGGCTCTTGGCCGACCTATCGTGTGTCGCAGAGCCAGTTGCGGACGATGCAGCACCGCCTGTGGGACTGCTACCGGCAGATGCGAATGCCAGCGCCGGACTACGCGTCGGATGGCCTCACCGCACTTACAATGTATCTCAATAAGCAAGCCGCCGGGGCCGAAATCACCGTGCCCTCGATCAAGCGCTAGAGGCGGAGAAACGCAGATGAACAAGCTCGTATTCATAATGACGACTGCGCTCCTGGCGGCAACTTCGGCGCTGGCCCAGCAGGCGGCCAAAGTTGATCCGGCCGTAATCGAGGCGACCGTCAACGCGACCTTTAAATCCGCTCCGGAAGCCTGGCGGGCTAGGGTAGTGCAGGACGAAACGCAGAAGGTCTGCTCGCAGTATCGCAACGATCTGCCGGCTGCCGAATTCGAGACAGTCAGAAAGCGCGAAGAAGCGACGGTCGTGTTTCCCGCCGATGGCAACGTGCTCGGCGATTGGAAAGCTGGAGAATCGGTCGCGCAAAGAGGCGTCGGCGGACAATTCTCGGATGGACCAGATACAGTCGCCGGCGGCAACTGCTACGCCTGTCACCAGATGAAGAAGGCCGAGTTGAGCTACGGCACTCTTGGCCCCAGCCTGCTCGAATATGGCAAGATTCGCAAATTCGACGCGAAAGAAGCCAAGCAGGCCTACGCCAAGATCTTCAATGCGCAATCGGTGCAGCCTTGCTCCAACATGCCGCGCTTTGGTTTCCACAAGTTCCTGACAGAACAGCAGATGAAGGACGTCACGGCGTATCTGTTCGACGCCGAAAGTCCCGTCAACAAATAGCTGGCAGGGTGCGAGACGGAACAGCAATGGCAAAATCCCTTACACAGCACATCGAAACCGCACGGCCGGGCAGCCGGGCGGTATCATCCGAGCTGATGCTTAAGGCACGCAAGGCTAGTGATTTCCTCAAGGCCTTGGCGCACGAGAACCGGTTGATGATCCTGTGCCTGCTTGCCGAGCGCGAGCGATCGGTAACCGAACTCGAGGGATTGCTCGCGCTCAGCCAGGCGACCGTATCGCAACAACTGGCGAGACTGCGTCACGAGGGATTGGTCGAGACCCGCCGCGACGGCCGCACGATCTACTACAGTCTGCCTGACGACTCGACACGCAAATTCATCCAGGCCATCTACGACAAGTTCTGCGGGCCTTGAGCCCGACTTGGCGTGGAGACCGAGCGAGCTATCGAAGACACCGGCCGGAGGCTGCATGGATCTGCCGAAGTTACAGCTAGGGCTCACGGGCATCTCCGATCTTCTCGTGCGGGCGGAGCATACTGCGCCGCACGTAGGCAGCGGGCGGGTTGCGGTGCTTGCCACGCCGGTCATGATCAATGTCATCGAGGCGGCCGCCCTGGCAACCGTGGAAGACCTGTTGCCAGCCGGCTGCCAGAGCCTCGGCATCCACCTCGATGTCCGCCATTTCGCAGCAACGCCCGTCGGCATGAACGTCCGGGCGACAGCCGAGCTTATCGCCATCGAGGGCCGGACCCTGACGTTCCGCATCGAAGTACGCGATGACCGCGAGGCGATCGGCGACGGCACGCACCAGCGCGTGATCGTCAACGTCGCGCGGTTCGACGAGCGCGTGCAAAAGAAATTGGTTTTGCCTGGCTAGGGCAAAAGACTGGGTTGTGCGTTGAGCTGTTCTCGCTCCGCTAACTAGATCAAGTAAAAAAAATGGCGTGGAATGAAGACATCGGCTAAACCGCGCAAGCGGCGTATCAAAGCAATCTTCCGTGTTCTCGGACCGGGCCTCGTTAGCGGCGCCGCCGACTGGTCAAACGCGAACCGGCAGATTTGGTACTGGCTTTTGGCGCCGTCGGTAAATCCATGGGCCTGCCCACGATTGATTCGCGAATTTCATTCAGCTCCTTCAGACTGGCAATAGTTTCAGATGGGCGACGCGCGGCAACACCGAC
>JANOOW010000578.1:0-7773 GCA_031421555.1 Hyphomicrobiaceae bacterium
CCATGATTTCGCCAGCGCGGGGGGCGTCATGCACGCGGACTTCCATGGCGTCGAAGTGGCTGCGCACGAAGCTTGCGTCTTTGTGGCCGAGGGGGATGTCCAGGACCAACCCCAGGCTGCCGCGTTTCTTGGAGGATGGGATCAGGGCGGCACCCTTGCCCAGCACCCTGCGGAAGGGCGCGCCGAGCTTGGGGTGGAGGATGGCGGCGGCGTGTTCGAGTTCGCCGTTTTCGCCGAAGGCGGCGGCTTTGCCGTAGCTTTGGACTTGCGCGCCGGGGATGCCAAGCGCTGCCACGGCGCGTTCGGCGAGCAGGCCGCCAAGTTCCTCGCCGATGTCGATGAGCAGGCCCAAGTCTTCCTGATAAAGTCCGGCATAGGGGTTGGCGATCACCGCCACGGCGGCGGCGCGGCGCAAGGGCGGTGAAATCGTCTGACCCTGCTCGCTCAGGGTTTCGTCAACGAAGGTAACGAGTTTGCGGATGCGGGCTTTCATCTCAGGCCGTCCTCGCCTTTGATGTCGCTGGCGGCAAGGCCACCGGCGCGGGCGTGAACGCGCGCACCTGTGGTCATCACCAGGCCCAGCACCATTTCATTGGCGCGGGGGGCATCGGGCACGCCTACCTCCATGGCGTCGAAATGACTGCGCACGTAGGCTGCATCCTTGTGGCCGAGCGGCACATCGATTGCCGTTCCCATGCCACCCATCTTCTTGGCGGACGGAATTAGGGCCGCACCTTTTTCCAGGACAGCGCGAACCGGTGTGCCCATTTTCGGGTGCAGTATCGCCGCGGCATGTTCCAACTCGCCGCCTTCACCGACAATCGCAGCCTTGCCGTAGCTTTCAACCTTGCCGCCCTCGATGGCCAGCGCCGCGACCGCGCGCCTCGTCAATAGTTCGCCAAGTTCGACGCCGATTTCGACGAGCTCGCTCAGGTCCGCGACATGCCGGCCAGCGAACGGATTTTCTATAATGGCGACGGCGGCGGCCTTGCGTGTCGCAGGCGTGATGCCCTGCCCACCTTCACGATGTGTTTCCTCGACGGTGATGACGATCTTGCGGATGACGGCTGCCATGTGTGGCTCCTATACGGACAAATACTTGTCGCCGATGCTTGTGTCGGCGTCGAGTTCGGCGAGTGTTCCCGTAAATGCTACTTGGCCGCGCTCGAGTACTACGGCGCGGTCGGCGATACTGCGCGCGAAGTGCAGATTCTGCTCCGATAGCAGCATCGCAACGCCGCGCTCCTTCAACGCCTGCACCGAGATTTCGATGGCATCGACGATAATCGGCGCCAGTCCCTCGGACGGCTCGTCGAGCAGGATTAATCGCGGATTACCCATCAAGGTCCGGGCGATGGTGAGCATCTGCTGTTCGCCACCGGACATCTGGCCGCCGGGGCGATCGCGCATCGCGGCTAAGTTGGGGAACAGCGCAAACAGTTCGTCGATCGTCCAAGCGCTACCATCACGTGCGGGCAAACGGCCGATATCGAGATTTTCCATTACGGTAAGATCGGTAAAGATACGCCGGTCCTCAGGCACATAGCCAATGCCGGCACGCGCAATCGTGTGGGTGGCAAGATTGTCGATCGCGCGGCCATCGAATAGCACGGAGCCTTCGATGCGCGGCAACATGCGCATGATCGCTTTCATCGTCGTCGACTTACCCGCGCCGTTACGGCCGAGCAGCGCAACCACTTCGCCGGCCTCAATATTGAAGGTCGGGCCAAACAGGATCTGGGCGCCGCCGTACCAAGCTTCGAGATTGCGAACTTCCAGCAGCGCCATGTTCACGCCCCCGCCGCTTCGACGCGCGCGCCGAGATAGACGCTGCGCACATCCGCATTCGCTCTAACCTCCGACGGCGAGCCTGAAGCGATCAACCGGCCGCGGTTCATCACAAGAACACGGGTCGCGTGACCGAATACCACGTCCATGTCGTGCTCGGTGAACAACACCGCCGTGTTTCGCTCCTTCGCCATCCGCGCGGCCAATCGCATGAGTTCATTTCGCTCGCGTGGCGCCATGCCGGCGCACGGCTCATCCATCAGCAACAGACGCGGGCTATTGGCCAGCGCGATTGCCAGTTCAAGGCGCTTGACGTCACCATAGGCCAGCTCGCCGCAACTGCGGCCTGCTTGCGGCTGCATCCCGATGAGCTGGAGCAAATCGGCCGCGCCTTGCCGTGCTTCGCTGCGGCCGCGCCGGAGAAACCCGAACGATCCCGCCTGTGACATCAGCGCGACCTCGACGTTCTCGGCCACTGTCATCGATGCGAAAGTTGCGGCAATCTGGAACGTGCGGCCGACGCCCATCCGCCACAACTGCCTTGGTGCGAGGCCGGTAACGTCTCGGCCATCCAAAGTCACCCGCCCCGCATCTGGTCTTATCTGGCCGTTCAGCATGTTGAACGTCGTCGTCTTGCCGGCACCGTTGGGTCCGATCAGCGCGACGAGCTCACCCGCCGCAACCTCGAACGCCACGCCGCGCACGGCATGCACGCCGCCATAGGACTTCGCAAGATCACTGACATGGAGGACGCTCATCGTTCGCGCCTCCCCAGTAGCGCCCGCACCGTACCAGCGATGCCTCGTGGAAACAGCATCGTGATGAGAATGACGGCCGCGCCGAGCACTGCCTGCCAGTAGCTCGTCGTGCGCACGATCCAGTCCTGCAGGCCGATGAAGACGGCGGCACCGACGACAGGCCCCATCAAGGTCTGCACTCCGCCTAGCAGCACCATGACAAGGCCATCCATCGAGCGCGGAATCGACAAGCTGTCGGGCGACAGCGAACCCTTGGAAAAGACGAACAGTGCGCCGGCCAGTCCAGCAAATGTGCCAGCGAGCGTGAAGGCGATCCATTGGATGCGCCGCGTGTCGATGCCGACCGCGGCTGCGCGCAACGGTGAATCACGCGTGGCCCGTAGCGCATAGCCGAACGGTGAATGGGCCAGCGACCACACCGCCAAGATTGCACCAGATGCGATCAACACGGAGAACGCGTAGTAAGCACGTTTCGATGCCAGCCAAGAAGGTGGCCATACGCCGACCAAGCCGTTCGAACCACCGGTGACCGTGTCCCACTGGAAGGCGACCGCCCACGTGATCTGTGCAAGTGCCAGTGTCAGCATCGCCAGCGAAACACCCGAGAGCCGGACGCACAGCCAGCCAAAACATGCGGCCAGCAAGCCGGCGAAAGCAACGCCGCCAGGGATCGCGACGAGCAGTGGTACGCTCGATTTCGCCAGGATCGCTGCCGCGTAGGCCCCGGCTCCGAAGTATGCCGCATGGCCGAAGGACGCCATTCCACCTGCGCCCATCATCAAGCCTAGGCTTGCGGCGAACAATCCGAACAATGCGATGTCGGTTGCCAATACGACGGTGAACTGGTCGGCTAAGATCGGGATCAACACGAGTAACACGCCAAGCGGTGCGAGATACCTAAGATCGGATGTTCCCAAAGCTTCCAGCGGCGTCGCGGCAAGGGTCGTCTGCCTCTGCACCGGCGGCGGCGCTCCGAACAATCCCCAAGGCCGCCAAATCAGAACGACCGCCATCACGATGAACTCTGCAACGAGCGTCAGTTTCGAAAACGAGAGCGTGACACCACCGGCGGTCACGTCGCCTATGCCGATGCACCAGGCCTTCACGACACTGACGATGATTGCTGCCACATACGAACCCGGTATGCTGCCTAGACCGCCGACCACCGCGACCACGAACACATCTGCGATGATCGATAAATCCAGCGTCAGATTGGCCGGTTCACGCGGCATCGAGAGTGCACCGCTGAGGCCGGCCAGGAACGACCCGAGCGCAAAAACGCTGGTGAACAGCACCGCCTGATTGACGCCGAGCGCTGCCGCCATTTCACGGTCTTGCGTGGCGGCGCGAACCGCCGTTCCCCAGCGGGTACGCGTCAACAACGCCCACGTGAGCGCGAGAAACAATGGTCCGAGGACAATCAATACGAGATCGTAGGTTGGCACCGCCTTGCCGAGAACCACCACTGCGCCGGTGAAACCAGCTGCCTTGGGGCCAAGAATGTCATCGGGCCCCCAGAAGTAGAGCGCGGCATCCTTGATGACGAGCACGATGCCGAACGTGGTGATCAGTTGCAGCAACTCGGGCGCGGCGTAAATGTGCTTGAGGATGACGATTTCGATCACCGCGCCAACCAAGCCGACGATCAACGCCGCCAGCAGCGCTCCACCCCAAAAGCCGAACGCACCGCCTAGTTTTTGCGAGAGCGTGGTCGCGAGATAGAGCCCAAGCATATACAGCGAGCCGTGCGCGAAGTTGACGATCCGCGTCACGCCGAAAATCAGCGACAGCCCGAGCGCCACTAGAAACAGCAGCGATGCGCTGGCAAGCCCGTTCAAGGTCTGGATGAGGAAAGAGGAGAGCATCGTCGCCACGCGGCTGTGAATCGGGCAGATTAGCGTAGCGTAACCCGTCGCTTTCGAGCAGCTGCTTGAGGGTGGGCGAGCTTGCGCTAACCCACCCGACGACTACGCATCAGTTCGACGGCCGCCGCGCCTTCACGTCGGCGTCGGAGGGTAGATGCTTCTCGCCCGGTTCGTAGCGCCAATCTGTCATCACGCCCATGCCGTTCTTCACGGCAAGACGGCCGACATAGGCGCCCATCGTCGACTGGTTGTCCTGCGTGCGATACGTGATCTTGCCAAACGGCGTGCCGACTTCGAGACCAGCCATCGCGGCGACCAGCTTTTCGGTGTCCGTGCCGCCGGCCTTCTTCAATGCTGCCGCGATCGTCTGAATGGCCGAATAGCCGACCACGGAGCCGAGCTTTGGCGCCTCGCTGTACTTTGCCCTGTATGCGTCGAAGAAGGCCTTGTGTTCGGGCGTCGCGATGTCGGCCGCGGGGTAGCCGGTGACGTACCAGCCAACCGGGGTTTCATCCTTCAGCGGATCGAGATACTCGGGTTCACCCGACAACAGGCTGAACACCGGCATATCCTTGAATAGGCCGCGCGTCTGCCCTTCACGCACGAACTTCGACAGGTCGGCCCCGAACGTCACGTTGAAGATCGCGTCGGGCTTGGCATCGGCCAACGCCTGGGCCACCGCGCCAGCATCGATTTTTCCGAGCGGCGAGGCTTGCTCGTTGACGAACTCGACATCGGGCTGGGCAGCCTTCATCAGTGCCTTGAACGAAGCGACAGCCGATGTGCCGTACTCGTAGTTCGGATAGACGATCGCCCAACGCTTCTTGTTGAGCTTGGCGGCATCGGCGACCAGCATCGAGGTTTGCATGTAGGTGGAGGCGCGCAGCCGGTAGGTGTACTTGTTGCCGCTCTCCCACACGATCTTGTCGGACAGAGGTTCGGCCGCGACAAACAGCATTTTCCGCTGCTTGGCGAAATCTGAAACGGCAAGTCCGATATGCGACAGGAACGAGCCGGTCAGCAGCACGACGTTTTCGCGGCTGACCAGTTCCTCGGCAACACGAACCGCATCGCCCGGCGTGGCGTTGTCGTCGCGCGAGATCACTTCGAGCTTGCGGCCACCGATGCCACCGGCTTTGTTGATTTCTTCGACAGCGAGTTCCCAGCCTTTCTTATAGGGCTCAAGAAACGCCGGTTGCGCCTTGTAGCTATTGATTTCGCCGATCTTGATTGCGTCCTGCGCCAGCGCCCCCGTTGCCGCGAGCGCTGCGGCGACGGCTGCTAATCCCGACAAGATCTTCATACGTTCGTACTCCTCATGCGGCCCGGGCGATCAGCGATTGTCCGCCGACCACCAGCATTTCACCTTGCAACTGAATGTAAGCTGCAACAATCAGGTTTTTCGATAGAATTTCACGGGCACGTGCCGCGCCGTTCGAGATGGCCCGGCGACGCTGTCCGTCCGTTAGCTGGCCAACATTCACCGTTACCAGAAGATCGCCGAGGTCGCTGTCGTCCTTTACCGCCTGCGCAGGCAAGCGGCGAATTGCTGGATCCTCGACGTTGACGGCGTTGGCGATCATGGTCGCTGCGGCATCTGCGTCGGCAGCTGTGCGGGCAAGCACTGTCACGGCATCGGCGATCCCGAGCGATTGCGATCGCCCTCGCCAGCCTGACGTTGCGAGGCCACCGACGTTGTCGCTGGCACTTACAGCAATGAGCGCGTCGACGGCTGGATATGAGAGGTCACCCACCACGCCAGCGGTGAATGTCGCCTCAGGCGTGAGGTGAATGGCGATATCGCCGCCGTTGTTGACATAGGCCCGGTCGAGCTGGGCTGCCCGGCACATGATAGCGAGCATTTCATCTGCGACGCTCCCCGCCACCGCCGCCATCGGCGTGATGAACCGGTCACGATAAGGCCAAACCGCCGCGATCATGCGACGTGCGGCATTCCCCCCACCCCGACCCTTCCCCTCAAGGGGGGAGGGAGGGAAGCCTAAAGGAGGTTCTTGCAATCGCGGATGAAGGCTTCCGGCCGTTGAATAGTTCCCACCCCGGCCATCCTCCTCAAAGGGGGAGGGAGGGAAAACTAGATGCGGAATTTGCGCAGGCAATTTGGTTGAGCTTGTTTGCCGCCAGTCGTCCCCCACCCCCACTTCTTTCCCTCCCCCCTTGAGGGGGAGGGAAAGGGTGGGGGGTATTGCAGAACTAGGCTCAGGAGCATCGGCTTGGACCGGCGTCCGCAGCAGTGGCAACTGTGCAACCAGTGCCGGAAGGATCGAAGGGAACGCTGCCCATGCGGCTCGATATGCGCGCTCGATCGCGGCGGCCACACCGTCGGCGCCGATGATCAGATCGATCGGCCCATGCTGCAGATGCAGACGGTTGCCGGTGATCAGCCGTGCCGTGGCAGTCATCGCTTCGGCTCCCGCTGTTGCACGACGTCCGTGCGGGCTTGCACATCGGTTAGCGGAACCACGTGCCGCATGTGCCCGCCCATGGCCTCGTAATCGGACAGCCGTAACGTAAACTCGATCGGGAAGACGAGCGCCGGCGTCGGCACATAGCCGGTCGACCTATCGGGTAGCGCTGCCACATCGACCATCACGGTAATACCACCACCGGGCCAGACGTAAGCGGGCGCACCCCCGCAGGTCACACGAGTAAGGCGATCCTTGACCGATCGGGTTAGCCGCACTGGATTTTCCGTCACGCCGGCCCGTAGCGAGCCGCCCGCTCCGCCCATGAACAAGACCGTCGAAAGGGCCGGCTCGCAGTTCTCGGCGATACGCTCGATAAGCTTCAAGATTGACTCGGGCGGTTCGGCCGGTCGCGGCACCAGTGCATCGTCTAGCACAAACCAAGCGTAATGCTCGCCCGTGGTCGAGACCATGAACAGGCGCAAGCCCGGCCATGCGACTTTGGCGTCGAAACTCTTGATGATCTCGAGTGGGTCGTTGAGATTGGTGCCACCCCAGCCCAACCCCGGTTCGGCTACTTTGAAATAGCGTCCCGGCGTCGATTTCCGGCCGCGAATTTTCAAGCCCGAAGGTCGCACATCGAGCAAGCGTCCCGCCTGATGCTCGGTGAACACGCCGGTGATGTGCTCGTCGACGACGACCACCTCGTCGGCAAGTCCCAACCATTGCTTGGCGAAGATGCCGGTCACCGCCGAGCCGCAACCGACGCGCATGCGTGCTTCCGTTGCACCGTCGATGACCGGTGCCCGATTGGCCTGCACGATAACCGTCGAGCCGCCATCGATCGACAGCTCGACGGCCTCCTTGTTACACAGCTTGAGCAGCGCAGCGCACGTCGCATTACCCTCGGCCTTGGAGCCGCCCGTCAAGTGGTGCACG
>JANOOW010000579.1:0-2454 GCA_031421555.1 Hyphomicrobiaceae bacterium
GACCTGATCGTGCCGTTCAAGCGCGATGTGTATCTGAAGGTTCTGGCTGAGTTTGCTCATCTCGTAGCGGCTTGATGCAAACCAAAGCTGATCCTAATTTATCACGACTATTGAAAAAGCTGCCGGTCGACACAAATTGGCGATCGATTCAATATATTGATAACGAACCCGTTTTCTTTTTCGACAGGACAACCGACCGCATTGGCCCGCAAGATCCATCGGCAAGCCGATAAACTGCCGTTTCGCCCGAGCGTTGGCATCATGTTGATCAACGATGCGGGGCGGGTGTGGGTCGGCCAGCGCTCCCCACGGTGGCTTGCACGCGATGAACCACCGATCTGGCAGATGCCGCAGGGGGGGCTCAACCCGCGCGAGACACCGGTGGCTGCGGCTATCCGGGAACTCGAAGAGGAAACCGGCGTGACAAGCGCTCGTGTCATCGGCGAAGTGTCGGATTGGCTCACCTACGAGCTACCAGATCACTTGATGGGCATAGCGCTAAAGGGACGCTTTCGCGGTCAGCGCCAACGCTGGTTTGCAATGCGCTTCACGGGCCTCGATAGTGAAATAGATATTTCGGGTTGTCGTGGCCAGAAGCCAGAGTTCACGGCCTGGAAATGGGTGGACATGAAGCTCGTGCCCGACATCATCGTGCCTTTCAAGCGCGAGACTTATCGTGCTGTCGTCCGCGAATTCGAGCATTTCGCAAATTAATCGCGACCGCTAGCCGGCTTTTCGCCAAGCGGCTTAACTCTGATTTAGTTCCGCAGGTATACAACCCGTAGCTTGGATCTTTCGGTTGCGGAGGCTTTATGCGTTTTCGTCCGGCGCTACCAATAGCGGTAGCCGTACTGTTTACCGCTATGATCCCGACGCCGGCACTCGCGGGTATGCCGCTTCCTTGTACGGGTGACCGGTCGATCAAGGTCAATGAAACCGGCATCAAACTGAAAAACGGCACAACCGTTTTTCTCGGCTATATGTACCAGGGTTGCGTCACCGGCCAGTGGATCGGCTATCTGGATGGCCGGCGGTATTTGCCGCTGAAAACACCGGAGGCGGCAACCGCGCTAGCTCTGGCCAGCGGTCTTACAGGCTTGCCACAACCTCCCAACCAGCTCGCCCACCCCTTCGTATTCTGGGTAGAGTGGGTTTGGGGTCTGGTGATTGCTTTCGTTGTGTTCGGCACCGCCGTCAGCGCATGGGCGAACTCTTCGGACGGCCGCCGTCTGCCCGCACCAGCATAACTTCGACTTAAGGCGTTACTTTATTTCCAACCAGCGCACGCAACTCTTCGATCGCGCGCGTGATGTGCATCTTTGCGTCGTCATCAAGTCCGTTATCGAGCGCCTTCTGCGCGGAACCGATCTCGGCCTCGATCTGACGCGGATCGACTTCATCGGTGATGAAGGCACGCTCGGCGAGAACCGTTACACTGTCGGGTGATACTTCGGCAAAGCCACCCTTGACGAAAATGCCCTTGATACCGTCAGCCATGGTGACACGAACGACGCCCGGCAACAGATTGGTGATAACCGGCGCATGTCCCTGCAGCACCGTGAAGATGCCCTCGGCACCTGGCAGAATCACCTGCTGCGCATCGGCCGAGAGCAGCACGCGCTCCGGCGAGACCAGCTCGAATTTGAATGTACCCGCCATGCGTTTGGTCTTCCGTGTCTTCACATCGTCGAAAAGATCAGCTCAGCAGATCCGGCGTATCGCTCTCGGCGCCGACCTTCGCCTTCACTTCGTCGACCGACTGCAACTTGGTCCCGCAGAATGGGCAGAAGAAAAGCGGGTGATCGACAAGGCCCGGCTCCTCCTCTTCCAGATCGATCAGGCCGACCGCCATGTACAGCACGCCGTCTTCGCCCTCGGTGATGAGCGGATCGAAATCCTCTCCCATCATCGCCTCTTTCAATTCGGTGCAGCATTTGCCGAACTTTGAGTCGGCGCCGGGCACACCCTTGGTCACGTCGGACATCGCATAGCCTCACGTTGCACGCGCCGGCGAAGCCGACGTTTAATTTCAGGCAGCTTCAGCCAGCTTCTCGGCCTTGGCAATGGCTTCCTCGATGGTTCCCACCATGTAGAAAGCCTGCTCCGGCAGGTGATCGTAGTCGCCATCGCAGAGGCCTTTGAAGCCCTTGATGGTGTCTTTGATATCGACCAGCTTGCCGTCCGCTCCCGTGAAAACTTGCGCGACGAAGAATGGTTGCGACAGGAAGCGCTCGATCTTACGGGCGCGAGCCACCGTCAATTTATCTTCTTCCGACAGTTCGTCCATGCCGAGAATGGCGATAATATCCTGTAACGACTTGTACTTCTGCAGGATTTGCTGCACGCGGCGAGCGGTATCGTAGTGTTCCTGGCCAACGACGCGCGGCTCGAGAATGCGCGACGTGGAGTCGAGTGGATCCACCGCCGGATAGATGCCCTTTTCGGCGATCGAAC
>JANOOW010000580.1:0-7646 GCA_031421555.1 Hyphomicrobiaceae bacterium
CCCCGATGATCCGACGTCATGCGTCGCGCATCACAAAGCGCCGCCAATCAGGCACTTCCATGGTCAACGCGAACAGAGCCGCTTGAGAGGCTTCTCCCGTATGCCGCTGTATCTGGTATAACTGCTTGCATCATTGCGCCCATAACTGGATTGCACCGTCGCGTCTGGCGGTTTACGACGATCGGCGATACGCGGCAATTACTGCTCTCCTGCCTATTGGCGGTTGGCTTGGCATCGCTCATGATGTTCGCTTTCAACCGGCTTGAAGGTATTGCCCGCTCAATACCAATTCTGCAAGTATTGATCGCATTCTTCGGCATGGCTGGCGCCCGCGTAGCGACACGGCTGTGGCATGTCGATAGTTGTGCAGCCCGTCCCTTCACCGCGACGCGCGAGAGGCCACAAAATGTGCTGCTCGTTGGATTGACTGGGCTGACGCATTTGTATGTGAGGGCCGTCCAGGAATTAGGCCGTGGTCGAGTGCGTATTTGCGGTATCATTGATCACGGACATAATCATCCAGGGTCGAGCATTAGCGGCTACCCCGTGTTCAGTGCCAGCACACCAGTTGGCGCGTATTTGAAGCGCCTGAGCTTGCACGGCGTGGAAATCGATAAGATCGTTCTGACGGTTTCTTCACGCGATCTTCCCGCGCTGCTCGCGCGCCAACTCGACGCGCTTGGCGAAAGCGCTCGCGTATCCATCGTATCCGTGAACGAGATTTTCGGCGACTTTGGCCGGGAGAATGCGAGCGAACTGAGCCGGAGCAGTGATAACTTCTGCGGTGCCGGGCAAATTTTCGATATAGATAGCAAGCAGATCAAATTGATCGCTCGCCAACCTTTTTGGCGGATGAAGCGCGCGATCGATGCCATCCTTTCGCTCCTAATGCTTTTGATGTTAGCGCCGGTGATCGCGGTTGCGGCCCTTCTTGTCTGGCTAGATGTCGGCGGGCCCATCGTTTTCTGGCAGTTGCGGCCAGGCGTGGCAGGACATCCGATCAAAGTCATAAAGTTTCGAACGATGTCGGACGCGCATGCGGCAGGGGCTGCTAGATTAAACGACGGCGACCGGGCATTAGCCGATGCCGGGCGATCGAGTGGGCTGGGCAAATTTCTGCGCGCGACCAGGCTCGATGAACTGCCTCAACTTTGGAACATTCTCCGCGGCGAGATGTCGTTCATCGGTCCGCGTCCTCTCCTGCCTGCCGATCAGTCGACGAAGCACGCAGCCCGCTTGCTCGTCCGGCCGGGACTAACAGGATGGGCGCAGGTGAAGGGTGGCCGTTCCATCTCCGCGGCGGACAAGGCTGCGCTTGATGTTTGGTATTTCCTGAATGCGTCTCTCGGGCTTGATTTGAAAATCATGCTCGCAACTGTTCGCATGGTACTGTTCGGGGAGACAATCGATCGAGCAGCCATTGATCAAGCTTGGTCGGAATTGCGGCGCAGGGGAATTTGCCGGCCGGTCGAAGTCTCTCCCCCCACTCCCGCCGCTTCTGTAACGGTCATACCATCTGGAGTGTCTGACGACCGCGCGGCTTGAACGCCTCAAAAGCCCGAGCCCACGCCGAAGTTGAACGGTTGCACCTTGTCGCCCACCTGCTTCGACAAGGCAAAACCGTAACTTGCCTGCAGGGGGCCGAGCGGCGAGTCCCAGACAAGACCCACACCAGTTGATATCCGCGGAGCCGCACTATTGCCGGTTAGTCCGGGCAGCGCACTCGCCGTTTTGTTGGCGCTGAACAGGCTGCCCGCATCGACGAATCCGACTGCGCTGAGGCCAAGCGAAGCTGGCACGAACGGAACCGGTGTGCGCACTTCCAAAGATGAGGTGTAGTAGGCGCGGCCGCCGAGCGCGTCTTGATTGAGGCTGTTGCTGTCTCGCGGGCCAATGCCGCCTGGAGCGAAGCCGCGCACCGTCTCGCTGCCACGATAATACAGGTCGAGAAGGCGGACGTCCTGCCCGCCATAACCGCCGATGTAGCCGCCGCCGAGATGGCCGCCGAGGACAATGCCATCGGTGAGCGGAACATAGCCGCGCACATCGGTCGAGGTTCTGACGTAAGCCGCATCGCCGCCCAGCCCGGCGAAGTCCTGCTTTACGACCGAGTACAAACCGCTGGTTGGCAATTTAGTGTTGTCGCGCGTATCATAGGCGGTGGAGTAGCCGACCGAAGACGTGTCGTAGGTGCTGGAACTTGCTTTTGGAAATCCCGGTACGGCTTCCTTGATGGCCGCCGAGGCATTGTCGCCGACGCTGTAGAGCGTGCTACGCGTGAACGTGTAGTTGAGACCCGTCGTGATCGTGTTGGTGATGGGAATACCCAGCCGCACCGATCCACCCCACCGCTGCTCTTTGTACGACGACTGCACCGTGCGATCGGTGTCGCGATAGAAAACGTCGACACCCGCGGCGTTGTTGCTGCCGAGAAAGCGCGGATCGGTGAGCCCGATTTCGGCGCCATAGCGCCGTTCGCCCAACTCAAGCTTCACCTTGCCAGCGATGCCTGTGCCCATGATGTTGCGCTCGGAGTAGCTGACATCGCCGATGACGCCGGCATTTTGTGAGTAGCCCAGGCCAAACGACAAGTCGCCGGTTTCCTGGTCCACCAATACGACCTGCAAGTTGATGCGCTCAGGCTCCGGCGCACGCTCTGGCTTCAGCTCGACAGTCTTGAAAAACCCGGTGCGCAGCAACCGTTTGCGCGAGGCCTCGGCCAGTACCATATTGAATGCATCGCCCTCGCTGAGCTTCAGCTCGCGGCGGACGACGTAATCCCTCGTGCGCACGTTGCCGCTGATCTCGATGCGGGCGATGAAGCGCTGCGGACCGTTATCGAGCCGGTAGATTACGCCGATGATCCGCTGATTGGCGTCGCGCTCGACTTTGGGTGTAACGCGAACGAACGGATGACCGGCGGTGGCGAGCAACACCGACATGGCCGTGACCGTCGCCTCGATCTTGCCGCTGTCGTACACGCGGCCTTCCTTGACGGCAATCTCCGCTGACAGCGTTGCCGTATCGATGCCTTCCAGCGTGCTCTCGACACGCTGTGGCCCGAAAGAAAAGCGATCGCCTTCGTCTATCGCATACGCGATGCGAAAACCATTCGACGAGGGCAGCTTCTCCTGCTTGGCTTCGGAGACAGTCACATCCGGATAGCCGTGTTTTTGATAATACTCGCGCAGCAGCACGCGATCGAATTCGAGTCGCTCCTTGACGTTGTAGGTTGCGCTACCCTTGAGGAAATCGAACCAGCCGGACTGCGTGGTACTGATCGCATCGCGAAGCTGGCTCGAGGTGAACGCGCTGTTGCCGGTGAACTCGATGCTCTCGACTTTGTGGATCTCGCCCTCAACCACCTTATAAGCAAGGTCGACGCCGCCGCGCGGATCTTCGGTCGTCGAGGAGTTGACGGCTGCCTGATATCGGCCCTCCTTGACATAAAGCTCGCGAATGGCCGTCTCGTCGGCGCGCGCTCGCCCGCGGGTATAGATGCCGCCGCGCTTGAGCGTGATCGCCGCCGTCAGCTTCGCGTTGTCGATGGCTGTGTTGCCCTCGAATGTAATACGGCCGATGCGCGGGTTCTCGACCACCTCGACCTTGATCCGGCCATTGCCAGCGTTGGAGATGCGGACATCGGAATAGGCGCCGGTGGCGAAGAGGCGCTTGATCGATTGATCGCTTGCCTGTGCGGTCAGCTTGTCGCCGGCTTTGAACGTCAGGCCGGACCGGACAGCGTCAGGATCGATGGACTTGGTTCCAACGACCTCGATCTGCTGCACGGCAACGCCAGCTTCGGCCGCTGCTTGCGCATGCGCGCAGAAACAGATCACTGCAAATGCAACGCAGCACAGTTGAGCTTTCAACCCGGAGATATGGCGGACAAAGGACACGCGTCCGGCTCCAACAACGCGGCGGCGCAACGAGCCGCCCAACAAGACTTTTTTGTTGTGAAGAGGGAATAGGGCCACAATCTGTCGTCGTGGGCTTTCGGTCCTAGCCAAGGACGATCGAGTCCGGTGGCAGGCCCAGCATCACGCGGCCGATGGTAACGTAATTCGACGGTCGGCCTTGCGTCTGCTGCGATGCCGACATCGCGTCGCGCAAGCGCTGTTCGAATGGATTAGTTGGAAAGATGGCATTCTGGCCGGCCGCGCGATAAGCCTCATTCACGATATCGACGCCCTGGTTGATGACGTAGGTGCCAGCTAATTTCAGGTTGGCGCGCTCGATAAGGGGTAACTCGCGGGTGCTGGCTGTCTTGTCCCAAATCTCGTCGAGGGTGTTGTGAAGGTACGCGCGGGCAGCCCGCAGGCGGGCTTCGAGGACCGCAATCTGCGACTGGAAGATTTGGCTCTCTTTCAATGAAGAGGCGGCGCCGCGCGGCGTCTTGGTCTGGGCGAGAACGGTCAGATCATCGACCATTCCCTGAGCGATGCCGAGCATCAGGGCGCTGAAGGCAGCCGAGTAGACCTGCGTGGCGGGAAAGATGAAGAGCGTACCGGTCTCGACCCGCTCGCTTGGTTCCTCGCGGTCTATTGTCTCCTCTTCGGGCACGAACAGATTGTCGACTTCGTAGGTATAGCTCGCCGTACCCTTGAGGCCGAGCGTGTGCCACATGTCGTGGATCTTCGCCTTCGACTTGGCGAACAAGGCGGTTCGATCGAGCGGACGGCCATCGTTGCGCTTGCGCGGCGTGCCATCCGCCTCGACGACGTAGCAGTGCCCGCCGAGAAGCGTTGCGTTGGCGCAGCCGCTAGCGAACATCCATTTGCCGGTGACGAGATAGCCGCCATCCGTCGCCACTGCTTTGCCAGTGATACCCGCACCCCAGGCCAGAACGGCGTCGGCTGGGCCGAACAAGCGCCGGGCGACTTCGGGTTTCAGGAAAGCTGCGGCCATCGCGCAGCCGGCGCCTTGTCCCATGCACCACGCCGTGCTGGCATCGGCCTTTGCGATCATCTCGATGACTTGTGCCAGCGTCTTCAAATGCAATTCGTCGCCACCGAGCGAACGCGGCAGCAGAAGCCGGAACAGCTTCGCGTTATGTAACGCGCCGATGATATCTGCTGGAAGCGCACGCCCGGCTTCGATCCGCGGACCCGCGGCGCGAATGAGATCGACCAGGCTTTGCGCGCGCGCAACCGCAAGACCATGGTCCTGCGAGATATTGGCGGCGTTTCGCGCGGACATGATTTGATCCATATCGGCTCGACTGCTCATGGCCTCACTGTCCCGCCGTGGTCCAGCCGCGATAGCCGTCTCCGACGGCCTCGTAGCCATCCGCTGTAACGATGATCGTATCTTCGAGTTTCACGAAGCCACGCTTTGGATGCGCAATCGTCGTTTCGATCGAGACCACCATGCCAGCCTCCAGCGGCCGCTCCATATCGTAGCCGGTGTAGGACAGGCGCGCATAATTCATCAGCCGGGGCGCCTCGTGCGTGACCAGCCCCATGCCATGCGCCATGAAGTGCGCGTACTTGCGGTGCGGCGATGCATCGAGCATTTTCTCGGCCGTCGCACAGATGTCGCCGCCACGGTTGCCCGGCTTGATAGGCATGCGAACCGCTTGCTGGACTTCGTCGATGAAGCCGAGCAAATCGACCAACTCTGCGTCGGGTTGGCCGCCGACGATGCCCATCCGGCACAGGTCACCGATGTAGCCCTTGTAGTTGCCGCCTGAATCAAGAGAGATGATGTCGCCCTTCGCCAGCCGCTGATCGGACGGTGCGCGATTGAGGCTGGTACCCGCCGTCATCAGGCAATAGTCGAAGACGAGGCCGCGATTGACCTCCTCGCGGCGCAGTGCTTCGACGACATCGAGCTTCGTCGCGCCGGGTCCGCAGTGATTGTGGAACGTCGCCTGCATCGCATCGACGACGCGTTCGGAGGCCTGCCGCAGATAATCGACTTCCTCCGGCGTCTTGCGGGCACGCAACCGCTCCAGCGGCAGCACCGCGTCGACGATTTCACAATTGGACAATTCCCGGCGCAAAACGGCATCGCCGTCGGAGGGCAGGAACCCGGGCTCGACACCGATGCGCCGAACGTGGCCAAGCTTCTTGATGTGATCGGCGACCTGCCCCATCGTCTCCTTGCTGCCGACAACCTTGAGATCGAGCGTCGCGGGCCAAAACTTATCGAGTTCACGCTCGAAGTTTTCCATCGCGCAGCCGATGTAGGCGGCATTCCCGGGCTTGCCTCTCTGATAAACGACAGCCGGCAGATAGCGGGTTATTCCGACGGCATCCATCGTGTCGAAAAAGTAGAAGCGATAGCCGCCGAGCAGGTACTGCACGTTGTGCTTGGAGGTGGCAACGAGCACGTCGATACCGGCTTCGTCCATAAGCGCATCGAGCCGCTTCGCGTCGAACGGGATCGGCTTGCGGGTTGCGCCCTGTGCAAGTGTCATGTGTTTCGCCCCTGCTTTCTTGATTACCTCTAGCGTCTCATCCGGCTTGGTTTTTGGCAACAGGGATGCCCGGCTAGATATCGCGCGGGTTGACCTCGTGCGCGAGCGCTTCGCCCTTTGCAAAGCGGGCGATGTTGTCGAGAAATAGCTGGTCCCATCGCGCGCGGCCGCCGCTCCCGGCAAACGATGTGTGCGAGGTCATCCGCACTTTTGGATGGCTCCATAGTGGATTATCCGGCGGCAATGGCTCGGTGTGGAACACGTCGAGAATGGCGGTCGAAAGCCGGCCTTCGTCGAGGGACGCAATCATCGCCGCATCATCGATCAACGGTCCGCGGGCGATGTTGACGAGGATCGCGCCCTTCTTCACCGCGTCAAAAAATGCCTTGCCGGCAAACCCACGCGTCTCGTCATTGAGCGCACACGCCATCACGATCACATCGGCGTCCGGGAGAAATTCTCCGAGGTCGGCCATGGTGCCGGTTGCATCGGCGAGTGATGATGCTTGCGGCGAACGGCGAATGACAGCGGTTGTCGCGTCGAACGCCTTGGCGCGCTTTGCTACCTCCTGTCCGATCGGGCCGAAGCCGATGATAAGCCAGTTTGTCTGCCAGATTTCGCTAAACGGTGTCTGCTGCCAAAGCTTTGCGGCTTGGAGCGAGCGCTGCTGCCCGATCGGCTGAAGCACACTCAGCACCTGCCCGAAGACGTACTCCGCAATCGCGACACCCTGCGCGCTGCTATTGCAGATCCGGATGCCCTTCTGCGAGGCTTTCTTGTAGAACGGATAATCCAAGCCGGCGTTGAAAGTTTGCAATACGCCGATAGATTTGCAGTTCAGCACCAACTCGAACGCGCCATCACGGAAACCATCGGCATTGAGATGCGAACTCAGCCACAAATAGTCGACGGTTACGTCTGCGGGGGCGACCTTTGCGCCATTGATCGAGAACTTTCCGTCCTTGCCGAACGTGTGAACGACAAGGTCGAGACCGAGCGCATCGAGACGCGGACGAATGTGTGCGTAGGACTTGTCGTACATGGCGACGGTTGCTGTCATCGTGTTTCCCCAGATAATGAATGCGCAGCCGGCCGGGACTTCCCGTCTAGTGGCGAGACGTGTCGAATGCCAGAGCCAACTTCATCGTAATCCAGAGCCAACTTCATCGTAATAATGTGCATACAACTAAAATCTCCTAATCATCCGCTGCTTTTGTTCGATTTC
>JANOOW010000581.1:0-1819 GCA_031421555.1 Hyphomicrobiaceae bacterium
CGGGTTTCCTCGATGTTGGAATGCACCGCATCCTTGATCGGGCGCATCTCGTCCTTTTGCACACAGCGATAGTTACCGGCCAGCAGCATCGCCCACTTGGCAAGCGGCACGAACACCGAGTCGTGCACCTTGAGCTTGACCGGAAGCTCGAGCTTTACGCCATCGCCCGCATCGTAGCGCGCCGCATCGACATCCTTCTGCAACTGAACGAGGATCGCTGTGTGCGCGTCGGAAGGAAAGCGCGCCGACTTGAAGTTGGTCGGCAGGCGAACCTGCAGCACGTTGGTCTTCTCTTCCGGCGGCCGGAACGCCTGCGGATCGGGGCTGCACAGCGTCATAAAGTTTGGATCGAAGCTGTCCCATACGGTCGGGTCGGCGAAGCAATTTCGCAACTGGGCTACGTCGAGCCCAGGGATGCGCGCCAGATATGGAAGCGGCGGCATGTTCATGATCGACATGCACGGCACCTTGGCGACCGCAACCTTGTCGAGCAACTGGCGCACGCCGTCCGAGCGATACTGCGGCTCCTGCATGGCGAGCGCGACAAGATCGTACTTCGATGGATCGACGCCGGCAGGGCTCGATGCGGTCAGCTTACCGGGCAACTTGCGGCTGTCGATCTCAACGAGGCCTTCGCGGCCCTTCACCGGCATCCGAACGCGCGCGCCCTCGGCGTTAAAGATGTCGGCTTCCGCCTGCAAGCACACGAGATGCGTGTTGTGGCCGGCCATCAGCAGTTTGGTGGCCAGAAGCGAGCCGTACGAGGCGCCCAGTAGCAGCACGTTGATTGGTTTTGCCATAGTCGTTTCCAGTTGTTCCAATGTTAGCGAATCGTTGAGCACCACGCCCCGCGCCTTGGTCTCGAGGCCGTAGCACCGGCGCTACCAACTAACCGCACTGGCGGTCTTTTGGCTAGTGCCACGCGCGGGACCGCATCCGCATCACTTTGCCGGTCGCAGGAAATCAAAATCGCAGCCATCGGGCGCTTGCATAACCGAACGGGTAAAGAGCTGGCCATAACCGCGTGCCTCAGTGCTTGGCGCGGGCGGCGTGCTCGCCCGGCGGCGGTCGAGTTCCGCTTGATCGACGAGCAGATCGATGCTTCGGTTTTGCACCGAAAGGCGGATGCGATCGCCTGTCCGAACCAGCCCGATGTTGCCACCGGCGGCCGCTTCCGGCGCCACGTGGAGCACGATAGTGCCGAAAGCGGTGCCGCTCATGCGCGCGTCGGAAATGCGGACCATGTCCTTGACGCCGGCCCGCGCGAGCTTCTTTGGGATCGGCAGGAAGCCGGCCTCTGGCATGGCATACGCCGAGCGTGGGCCAGCGTTCTGCAAAACCAGGAAATCATCCGCCGTGACGTCCAGTTCGTCGGTGTCGATGCGAGCGGCGAGGTCATCCAGCGAGGCGAACACCACCGCGCGGCCCTCACGCTCGAACAACGCGGGCGTTGCCGCCGACCGCTTGAGAATTGCACCATCTGGCGCCAGCGAGCCGAACAGGGCGACGAGCCCGCCCTGCGGCTCGACCGGATCGGCCGCCGTCTTGATCACACGGCGATCGACGTAATGTTTCTCCTCTGCCGATAGCCGCTGACCCATGGTTTCCCCGGTGACGGTCATGCAATCGAGATGCAGCAGCGGTTTCAACTCGCGCAACACCGCGCCGATGCCGCCGGCCGCGAAGAAGTCCTCCATATAGAACTCCGTGCCGACCGGCTTCACGGCGGCCAACACTGGCGTCGTGTCGGACAGCTCGTTCAAGCGGCGCAGATCGAGCTTGATGCCGACGCGGCCAGCGATTGCCGCCAAATGAATGA
>JANOOW010000582.1:0-8391 GCA_031421555.1 Hyphomicrobiaceae bacterium
CACCCGGATGTCGTCGAATGGCTTTTTCTTGACGTTGAAGGTGAGGAGCAAACTTGTCGTCCACGGCCCCTCCAGCACGGAGACTTTGTCCTTCATCGCGTCGACGAGCTGATCGCGCTCCTTGGGTGTGCGGCCGCGAAACTCCGCATCGAACTGGCCGCCCTGGATGCCGGGCACCACGGCATTGGCTTTCACGAAGTAGGCCTTGTAGCCATCGAGGTAGGGCTTGCCGCTTTCGAAGTAGCCATCGAAGCGCTTGGCTTCCCAAGTCGAGCCACGAACGTAGTTGACGTAGGAGAAGGCACCGGTGCCCATCGGTTCCTTTTCGGGATACTTCGGATCTTCCTTCAGCTTGGCGGCCGAGTAGACGCAGTTGAAGGGCGATGCAAAATTGTTCAGCATCGAGGCGTTGGGCGCCTTCAGCTTGAAGACCGCGGTGTAGGGGTCGGGAGTTTCGATGGCGACGATGTCTTCGTGCAGAGCCTTGCGCGCCGAGACGACGCCTGCCGGCGGATTGATGATGCGCTCGTAGGTTGCCTTGATGTCGGCCGACGTGAACGGCGAGCCATCATGGAACTTCACGTTGCGATGCAGCTTGAAGGTGTAGGTCAAGCCATCCTTCGATACGTCGAAGCTTTCGGCCAGATCGCCTTTCAGCTCGAGTTTCGCGTTGACGTCGCCAGCGACCTTGAGCAGGCCACTGTAGTGTGGCCGCACCGGATGCAATGTGGCGAATGTCGTCGTCGCGTGACAATCGTATGTCGGTGGTTCCGCGACGACGGCGAAGTTCAACACGCCGCCGCGCTTCGGCGTCTGGGCTTGTGCCGCAGCACTGGCGAGCCCCAACAAGGTCAGGCTCGCCACGCTTAGTCTAATCAACACTTTCATAGACGGATCTTCTCCCTGCCAGTTTATTGTTTTGTCTTTACGGTTTCCGGTCGAGCCAAACCTCGACAAGGTCCTGTCCGACATAGTGAGTAGGCGTAAAATTCCAACCCTTGATCGCGGCGTTGCTCGCGATGATGCGGTGGTACCAAAGTAGCGGCACGTTGTAAGCTTGCCGGATAGCGTAGCGATCCATATCTTGCACGAAGGCTTTGCGCGCAACAGGGTCGATGATGCGCCGCTGCTTTTCATACATCTGATCGAGCTTGACATCCTCGTGGCCGGAATAGCCGACGGGGGAGGCGGCCTTGGTCAGATACTTCGCGAACTGAGCGGTCGGATCGTCCATGTAGTCGTTCACGAATTCGATCGCGACGTCGAAGTTACCCGCTGTGGTACTGTCGATGTACAACTTGGTTTCGAGCTGCTCGTGGCTGGCGGTAACGCCGATCCGCTTCCATTGATCGATCACGTAGATGCCGCCCGGCGTATACGGTTCGGCGACATTGCGGTTGAGCAACTTGAAGGTGAGATTTTCCGCCCCAGCTTCTTTCAAAAGTTTTCGCGCTTGGGCACGCGAGGCTTCGATATCGCGGCTATAGCCTGGCAGTTTCTCGAGCTCCGCTGGCGAAAGGGCCATGTCGAAGCCGGGACGCATCACGCCGCCGACGTGACGAAGAACGGAGATTTTCGACAGCGCCTGGCTGCCACCCCAGCGATCAATCGCAAGCGACAGCGCCTGACGCACACGAATATCGTCGAACGGCTTCTTCTTGGTATTGAAGATGACGATCAAACTGCCGACCCATGGGCCCTCGTTGACGGTGAGCTTATCGGCCATCTTTTCCTTGAGCTGCGCGAGCTCAGCCGGGTTGCGGCTACGGAACTCGGTATCGAACTGGCCTCCGAGCATCCCCGGCACTACGCCGTTGGACTTGACGAAGAAGGCCTTGTAGCCGTCGAGGTAGGGCAGGCCCTTGCGGAAGTAGCCGCTGAACTTCTTACCCTCCCAGCTGGACCCCTTGACGTGCTCGACAAAGCTGAATGCGCCCGACCCCAGAATGTTGTTCTCGGGAAATCTCGGATCGGCCTTGAGCTTGGCGGCCGAGTAGATGCAGTTGTAGGGCGAGGCTAGGCTTTCCAGCATGCCAGCGACTGGCGTCTTCATCTTGAAGATTACGGTCGCTGGATCGGGCGCGTCGATCGACCCGATGTCGGCGTAGTAGGCTTTGCGCGCGGATATTACGCCCGCCGGTGGATTGGCGATGCGATCGTAACTCGCCTTTACGTCAGCTGACGTCAGCGGCGAACCGTCGTGAAACTTGACACCGTCGTGCAACTTGAAGGTGTAGCTCAAGCCGTCGGGCGATGCCGTCCAGCTCTTCGCCAAATCGCCGATCACTTTCGGGTAACGTGCGGTGTCGAACTTGAGCAACGTCGAATAGTGCGGCGCGACGGGGTGGATCAAGGCAAAGGTCGTCGAGGCATGACAGTCATAGTTCGGTGGTTCGGCGACGACCGAAAATTTAAGTTGCCCGCCTGATTGTGGCGTTTCCTTTGGAACGGCCGTCTGCGTTTGCGCCACGGCTGGTTTGGGTGCGATTTGGGCGAAGGCCGGGCTACCTATTACGGTGGCACCGATCAAGGCCGTACTGAGAGTGCGAAATAAACGCATCGCGTGGGGTTACTCCATCAGGTGTGAGGGCAGGCCGCAAAATGATCCGCGGCTCGCTCGTCCAAAGTGGGAACGTCTACCTTGCAGCTCGGCCTAGCTATGCTGCAGCGGGGATGAAACACGCAGCCGGAGGGTGGGCGAAGAGGGCTTGGCAGTTCGCCACGAATGATTGCTCGCGGGCGTGCCTTTTCGACCACCGGATCAGGCACCGGCGCTGCCTCCAAAAGCGCGCGCGTGTAGGGATGCATCGGGTTGCTGAATAGTTCGTCGGCACTTGCGAGTTCGACGATCCGCCCGAGATACATCACGGCAACCCGGCTTGAAATATGGCGAACAACGGCCAAATCGTGGGCGATGAAGAGATAGGTCAGCCCGAGTTTCTGCTGGAGATCCTCCAACAGGTTGATAACTTGCCCCTGGATCGACACATCGAGCGCCGACACGGCCTCGTCGCAAACGATCACGCGCGGGTTCATGCTCAGCGCGCGAGCGATACCGACGCGCTGCCGCTGCCCGCCGGAGAGCTCGTGCGGATAGCGCAGAGCCATGTAAGGGAATAGCCCGACCAGTGTCAGCAATTCGGCGACCCGCGCAGGGATCGCCTCCTTCGGCATAATCTCGTGCACGCTCATCGGCTCGGCGATGATTTGCCCGACCGTCATGCGCGGATTGAGCGAGGAATACGGGTCCTGGAAAATGACCTGCATCTTCTTGCGCACATCGATCATGTCTTCGCGGCCGAGACCGGCGAGATCGACGCCTGCGAATTTGATCTCGCCTGCCGTCGGCGGATCGAGCCGCAACACGACACGGCCCAACGTCGACTTCCCACACCCGGATTCGCCGACGACGCCAAGCGTCTCTCCCGCGCGTATCGAAACCGTCACGTCGTTGACCGCGCGCACGACTTTCGCACGCCGCAGGAAGCCGCCGCGGACCTTGAAATGCTTCGATACACCGCGAATGTCGACGATGGGCGCTGAGCCATCACTTGCCGCCAGCGCCGCCTTCGATTGCGCCGTCGCCGCATCCTGCCCGGCGTCGAGCGCTTCGATTTCGCGCGCACGATGACAGGCAACGGTGTGGTCCGGACCGACGGTTGTGCGCTCTGGCGTGACCATGCAGGCGTCGATGGCAAAGCGGCAGCGCGGCCGAAACCGGCAGCCCTCCGGGGGATTGAGCAGGTTTGGCGGCGCGCCATCGATCGTCTGCAGCCTGGCAGTCCGAGGACGGTCAAGCCGCGGTACGGCGCCGAGAAGCCCGCGTGCGTAAGGATGTGTGGGGTGTCCGAAAACGGCCTCGGCAGGGCCGCTTTCGACCATACGCGCGGCATACATGACGTTCACGCGGTCGGCGTAGCGCGCGACGATGCCGAGGTTATGCGTGATGACGACGACCGCGATACCAAGGCGGCGCGACAAGTCCTTCATCAACTCGAGGATTTGCGCCTGGATGGTGACGTCGAGCGCGGTCGTGGGTTCGTCGGCGATCAGCAGTTTGGGATCGCAGGCGAGGCCGATTGCGATCATCACGCGCTGACGCATGCCACCGGACAACTGATGTGGATACTGGTCGAGGCGGCTTTCCGGATCGGTTATGCCGACGAGCGTCAATAGTTCGATGGCCCGCGCCTTCGCCTCGGCAGCGCTCTTGTTCAAGTGGATGAACAGCGGCTCCATCAGCTGCAGCCCGATCGTCAACACCGGATTGAGCGAGGTCATCGGCTCCTGGAAGATCATCGCGATGTCACGGCCGCGGATCTTGCGCATCTCCTCGTCGTCGAGGTCGAGCAGATTGCGGCCCTGGAAGAGAATGCGGCCCTGCATGATACGCGATGTATTGGGCGGCAGCAGCCGCATGACCGTCAAGGCAGACACGGATTTACCCGAGCCGCTCTCGCCGACGATCGCGACGATCTCGCCAGCGTTCACCGTATAGGTGACACCCTCCACCGCCCGCACGGTTCCGGCTTGTGTCTTGAAATGCACGTGCAGGTCTTCGATCTGCAAGACAGGCGCCGCCTGCGCTGCGCTGGGGACGGCATCATGCGGCGATCGCGAGCCGGCAACGGCCGGATTGGCAAACATCGTTTGCGCGGTAGCACTGGGCACCCACGGAACTCCTTGTAATTCAATCCCCGAACGTTTTTCGCCGTGCCGGGTCAGCGCCGTCCAGCTCTTGTTTCGATAGAGCTAGCCGATCCAGCGGGTTGGCGGCAAGGGGGATTGGTTCAACCGGCAGAATAGACCGATGGCCGTAAAACGCAGCAGATTGCGCCGTTTTTGCGCCGGGACGATGTGAAACGGTGCCGCGCCAGAGTAGAACGTGCGTGTTTGCGCGCGCAGCATTGTTATCGCTGGCCTCGTGATGAGACGAAGGGCTGGCTTGCTGCCACTTCCCTTGTGCGGGAGCCGACACTATGGTGCGCCGCACACATTCCAAGATATTGAGCCAACCAAGGGCCACTAACATGCAGAAAATTAAAGTTGCCGGCACGGTCGTCGAGATGGACGGCGACGAGATGACCAGGATCATCTGGCAGTTGATCAAGGACAAGCTGATCCATCCCTACCTCGACCTCAACCTCGAGTATTACGACCTCGGCGTGCAGAGCCGCGACGCCACCAACGACCAGATCACCATCGACAGTGCCAACGCCACGAAGAAGCACGGCGTTGCCGTCAAGTGCGCGACGATCACGCCCGACGAGGGCCGCGTAAAGGAGTTCGGCCTCAAGGAAATGTGGCGTTCGCCCAATGGCACGATCCGCAACATCCTCGGCGGCGTCATCTTCCGCGCCCCGATCATCTGCAAGAACGTGCCGCGCCTGGTGCCGGGCTGGACCAAGCCGATCATCGTCGGCCGCCACGCCTACGGCGACCAGTACCGCGCCACCGACTTCAAGTTCCCGACCGCTGGTACGCTGTCGATCAAGTTCGTCGGTACCGACGGCAAGGTCATCGAGCGCGAAGTGTTCAAGGCGCCGGGCTCAGGCGTGGCCATGGCGATGTACAACCTCGACGAGTCGATCACCGATTTCGCCCGGTCCACCTTCAACTACGGCCTCCAGCAGAACTACCCGGTGTATCTGTCGACCAAGAACACCATCCTGAAGCAGTACGACGGCCGCTTCATGGAGATTTTCCAGACCATCTTCGACAGCGAGTTCAAGGCCGAATACGACAAGCGCAAGCTCACTTACGAGCACCGCTTGATCGACGACATGGTGGCGGCGGCCCTGAAATGGTCGGGCGGCTATATCTGGGCCTGCAAGAACTACGACGGCGACGTGCAGTCGGACATCGTGGCGCAAGGCTTCGGCTCGCTCGGTTTGATGACCTCGGTGCTGCTCACACCCGACGGCAAGACCGTCGAAGCAGAAGCTGCCCACGGCACGGTGACGCGCCACTACCGCGAGCACCAGAAGGGGAAGGAGACTTCGACCAACTCGATCGCCTCGATCTTTGCCTGGACCCGCGGTCTCAGCCACCGCGCCAAGCTCGACAACAACGATGCGCTGGCGAAGTTCGCGCTGACCCTCGAGAAGGTCTGTGTCGATACCGTCGAGAGCGGCTTCATGACGAAGGACCTCGCGCTCCTGGTCGGCGATCAGCAGAAGTGGCTGTCCACCACAGCCTTCCTCGACAAGATCGACGAGAATCTGAAGGCGGCGATGGCTTAGTTGGTGGTCGCGGGCGACTCCCCTTCGGGGAGCCGGCCGCCCGCGACGGACAACACCATCGCTGCCCGCGCCCATTGTAACCGCACGCTGACACCGGCTAGACCGGCGTGACGGCTGACGATTCGCAATTGGGGCGCGGGGACGCTGACATGTTGAGGCAGATTTGGACTTCGTTACCGGTGACGATAGCGGCGTTGGCAGTAGCAGCTAGTCACGCATCCGCCGTCTGCCCGGCGCCACCCGCGGCGGTCAAGGATCTCGATATCCCGCGCTTCTATGGCGACGCCAAGGGCTCGATCATCGAGTCGAAACAGAAAGCGTTGCACGATGCCGCGGTCGAGCCACTCGCAGCGTTTCTGCGCGAGGTGACGACAGAAGCCGACAAAGCGCACCGCCGCACGAGATTCGTCGAGAAGAAAGAGGCCGCAACTTGCGCGCTCGGTTGGATCACGGCCTGGGCCGCCGGTGATGCCTGGCTTGGTCGCATGGCGCAGGCGCAGGCGGAGTATCAGCGCAAGTGGGATTTGGCAGGGGTGGCCCTTGCCTACCTCAAGGTGAAACCGTTCGCGACGCCGGAGCAGCGCCGCGTCATCGAGCCGTGGTTGATACGCTTTGCCGATGCCTCCCACGCGTTCTTCGATGACCCGAAGCACAAGCGCAACAACCACTGGTACTGGCAGGGCCTTGCCATCGGTGCGACGGCGCTCGCAACCAGCAGCGACAAGCATTGGCAGATCGCGCGTGGCATCATGACGGACGCTGCCCGCGATATCGCAGCCGACGGTACGCTGCCGCTGGAAATAGAGCGTGGCGGGCGGGCGATTCACTATCACGCGTTCGCGGTCATGCCGCTGGTGGTGCTTGCCGAACTCGGGCGCGCCAAGGGCGAAGACTGGTATGCGCTCAACAACGGCGCGCTGCACCGTTTGGTCGATGCCACGATGGCGGGTCTCGCCGATCCGGCCATGTTCGACCGGCTCGCCCGGGTGCCCCAGCAGCGGCCGCTGCACAACAGCACCGGCGCCGGCTGGATGCAGATGTATGCGGCGCATAACGGACAGCGGTTGCAAGGCAAGCCGATGACCGCGATGAAGCCGGCTCACCGCTGGATCGGCGGCGATGTTCAGGTGCTCGATGAAATCCTTGGCGGTTTGCGCAAGTCCAAAACTTGAATTCCGCCTGTTGACCGAGGTACGCGGTTCGACACATCTTTCCGGGCAGCCAGGCTGCTCTATGGAGATGTAACGTGGAAGTGGACCTCAACGGGGCGACGCGTCTGCATGTCATCGTTGGCGACCCGATCGCGCAGGTCAAAGCGCCAGCTGGGTTCACGCGCATGTTCGCCGCGCGCGGCCGCGATGGCATCATGGTCCCGGTGCACGTCGGCGCCGATGACCTCGGTGACTTCCTGAACGTTGCCGGCCGCCTGAAGAACCTCGACGGCATCATCGCCACCATTCCCCACAAATTCGCGTGCCGGAAGTACTGCGCGACGGCAACGGCGCGGGCGGATTTCCTCGGTGTCGTAAACACCATGCGCCGCAACCGCGACGGCACCTGGCATGGTGACATGCTCGACGGCATCGGGTTCGCCGGTGGCGTCCGCGCGCAGGGTTTTGATCCGAAAGGTTGCCGGGCGCTGCTTGTTGGCGCAGGTGGAGCTGGTTCGGCCATTGCCCTGTCGCTCATCGAGGCGGGCGTGCGGGAACTTGCCGTTCACGACGCCGATAGCGTTCGCCGCGATGCGCTCGTCGATCGGCTCAAGACGGTGAGCAAGGTGCCGGTCACCATTGGATCGGCCGATCCCACGGGGTTCGATTTCGTGGCCAACGCGACGCCGGCCGGTATGAAGGCTGGCGATGCGCTACCGGTCGACGTGTCCAAGCTTTCGCCTTCGACGTTTGTCGGGTGCGTCATCACCGTTCCTTCGGCCTCGCCGTTGATCGAGGCTGCGCGCCGTTTGGGCTGCGGCACGTCGACGGGCACCGATATGTTCCAGGCGTCGCTGTCGATGATGGTCGACTTCCTGCTGCACGCGGACAAGGGTGACTGAAGACGGGATTTGCCGCCGGGATGTTCCAATCATCGTGTTGCTGCCCCTCACCCTACCCCTCTCCCCGTGAAAGACGGGGAGAGGGGATAAATGCCC
>JANOOW010000583.1:0-10369 GCA_031421555.1 Hyphomicrobiaceae bacterium
CCTGGAGCGCATCGAGAACGCGCTCGGCGAAGCCGTGTTGTCGCGCGATAAGTCCAAGCGCGAAGAGAGTTGGACCCGCCTCGAGAAGCAGTTCTCGGCTGGCGAAAAGGTCACCGGCGTAATCTTCAACAAGGTCAAGGGCGGCTTCACCGTCGACCTCGACTGCGCCGTGGCGTTCCTGCCCGGTTCGCAGGTCGACGTTCGCCCGGTTCGCGACATCGGTCCGCTGATGCATCAGCCGCAGCCGTTCCAGATCCTCAAGAAGGATCGCCGCCGCGGCAACAACGTGGTCTCGCGCCGATCGGTGCTCGAAGAGAGCCGCGCCGAGCAACGTACCGAGATCGTCGCCCGCCTCGCCGATGGCCAGGTCATCGACGGCCTCGTCAAGAACATCACCGATTATGGTGCGTTCATCGACCTTGGCGGCATCGACGGCTTGTTGCACGTGACCGACATGGCCTGGCGCCGCGTCAACCACCCGTCCGAGATCGTCAACGTCGGCGATACCGTGAAGGTGCAGATCATCCGCATCAATCCGGAAACCCAACGTATCTCGCTCGGCATGAAGCAGCTGCAGTCTGATCCGTGGGCTGGCATTGAAACCAAGTACCCGGTCAACGGCCGCTTCAAGGGCACGGTCACGAACATTGCCGACTACGGCGCGTTCGTCGAACTCGAGCCAGGCGTCGAAGGCTTGATCCACGTCTCCGAAATGAGCTGGACCAAGAAGAACATCCACCCCGGCAAGATCGTGTCGACCAGCCAGCAGGTCGATGTGCAGATCCTCGAAGTGGACAGCAACAAGCGCCGCATCAGCCTCGGCCTGAAGCAGACCCAGGATAACCCATGGGACAGCTTCCTGACAACGCATCCGAAGGGTTCGATCGTCGAAGGTCCGATCCGCAACATCACCGAGTTCGGCCTGTTCATCGGCCTCGACAACGGTGTGGACGGCATGGTCCATCTTTCGGATCTGGATTGGAACAAGCCCGGCGAAGAACTCATCAAGGAGTACAAGAAGGGCGACAACGTCAAGGCGATGGTGCTCGACGTCGATAGCTCGAAGGAGCGCATTTCGCTCGGCGTCAAGCAGCTCAGCGGCGATCCAGCCGACGCGCTCGGCAAGTACAAGAAGGGCGATGCGGTCACCTGCACCGTCGTCAAGGTCGAAGAGAACGGCATCGAAGTGAAGGTCGCCGACAGCGAACTCACAGCCTTCATCCGCCGTGCCGATCTGTCTCGCGAGCGCACCGAACAGCGCCCGGAGCGGTTCAACATCGGTGACAAGGTCGATGCTTCGGTGCTCAGCGTAGACCGGGCGGCGCGCCGCATCTCGGTCTCGATCAAGCAGCTCGAAGTTGCCGAAGAGAAGCAGGCCGTGGCCCAGTATGGCTCCTCGGATTCGGGCGCGTCGCTCGGCGACATTTTCAAGGCCGCCATCAAGAAGCGCGAAGGCAGCGACAGCTAATCCCGCTTTCGTACATCATTGCACTGGCGGCGCGGCTCGAAAGGGTCGCGCCGTTTGCGTTCTGCGGCGAGTTGCGGATTGATGCGAGGCAGCCGAGCGCCTAGTGTTCCGGCAAAGCTAATCGCAGTCACCGACAGGTCGCCAAATGACGCTTGAAACCGAGACCGTTCTCGATCGCCGCCGCTTGCGCCGGAAACTTTCGGTGTGGCGTTCACTGGCTGTTCTCGTGGGCATCATCGCGCTCGGCGTCATGTTCTCCATGCGCGATGGCCGCGTCGGGTTCGTGCAACCGCATCACATCGCCCGCATCAGCATCGAAGGCATGATCACCGAGGACCGCGCGCAGTTGGAGTTGTTGCAGCGGGTCTCGGAAGCCAAGAACGTCGACGGCGTGATCCTGTTCGTCAACAGCCCTGGCGGCACGACTACGGGCGGGGAGGCACTATTCGCGGCATTGCGCCGGTTAGCCGAGAAGAAGCCGCTCGTCGCGCAGTTCGGCACCGTTGCCGCGTCCGCCGCCTACATCGCAGGTCTAGGCACCGACCACATCGTTGCGCGCGGCAACACGATCACCGGTTCGGTCGGCGTCATCATGCAGTGGCCGGAAGTATCGGAGCTGCTGGCTAAGCTCGGCGTCAAGATGAACGAGATCAAGAGCGGCCCGCTGAAGGCGTCGCCCTCGCCGTTCCAGCCGATCGACGAACCGGGCCGCCAAGTGGCGCAAGCGATGATCATCGAAGGCCAGCGCTGGTTTCTCGAGCTGGTCACGGCGCGCCGCAATGTGAAAACGGCCGAGATCCCCGGACTTGAGCAGGGCCGCGTATTTTCGGGCCGCGAGGCACAAACGCACAAGCTGGTCGATGAGATCGGCGGCGAGATCGAGGCGAAGCGCTACCTGCAGGAAAAGCGCAACGTGCAGAAAGACCTGAAGATCGTCGACTGGAAGCCGAAGCGGCAATCGGACTGGCCGCTGGGCACGAGCGAGGCTGGCATCTTCGGTTGGCTCGCCGGCCGCATGTTTGGCGACCTGGGTGCGCGGCTGGCCCAGGATCCGAGCCTCGGCAGCCTTGGTCTTGACGGCCTCGTCTCCGTTTGGCACCCTGGGAAAAATTAATAGATTACAAGGTCTTTGTCCTGCGGCGTCGCCTATGTTAAGGGTCCGCCAAGGCCTACCGGAGCCATCGCCACGTGATCAAATCCGAACTTATCCAAAAAATTGCGGCCACAAACCCGCACCTGTTTCACCGCGACGTCGAACGCATCGTCAACGTCATCTTCGACGAAATCATCGAGGCGTTGGCTCGTGGTGACCGTGTAGAGCTGCGCGGCTTCGGCGCCTTTACGGTGAAGCATCGGGCGCCACGCGTCGGCCGCAACCCACGCACGGGCGCTTCGGTTCCGGTCGACGAAAAGTTCGTGCCGTTCTTCAAGACCGGTAAAGAGCTGCGCGAGCGGCTGAACATGGGCGCCGCCTGATCGGCGCGCCGGCCTATCGAAGTATACCATTTCATCTGGGAGTGACCGCCGTGCTCGGGCGTATCATCGGACTGGTCAGCGGGTTGTTCGCCGCGATATTCCTCGTGTCGCTGGCGCTCGCCAACCGGCACGCCGTTCGCCTGGTGCTGGATCCGTTCAACCCCGACAACCCAGCGATATCGACTGAGCTGCCATTCTATGCCTACCTGTTCGCGATGTTGATCACCGGCGTGATGCTCGGCGGCTTCACGACGTGGATGAGCCAGGGCAAGTGGCGCCGTACGGCACGTAATCGCACATACGAGACGACCCGTTGGCGGGGCGAAGCCGAGCGCCTCACGCGTGAGCGGGAAGCGGCAGCCGCAGCCGAGCAACCGCGCAAGCATTTGGCAGTCGCGGGTGGCAAGCAAGCCCGCCTGCGCTGATCGATTTTGCACAACCGAAAGGACAGACGTCCATGCGCTTCATCGACAAGGCGCAGGTCTCGAAAGCGCTTTCCTACCCAGGCCTGATCGACATTCTCGATCAGGCCTTTCGGGTGGGGGCGATTTCGCCGCTGCGCCACCATCACAAAATTGCGCTTGAAAATCGTCCCGAAGCCATGCTGCTGTTGATGCCGGCTTGGACGGCGTCGGCGCCGGGGGCGGCAACCGCTGGTCCCTACATCGGCATCAAGATCGTGACGGCGTTCCCCGACAACGGACCGCGCCGCGGCAAGCCGGCGATCCAGGGCATCTACCTTCTGCTGTCGTCGGAAAGCGGCGAACCACTGGCACTGATTGACGGACCGGCGCTTACCGTCTGGCGTACCGCTGGCGCATCGGCGCTGGCGAGCCGCTATCTCAGCCGGCCGGATAGCGCGCGCATGGTGATGATCGGCGCCGGTGCGCTGGCGGAATACCTGGTGCGCGCGCATGCCTCGGTGCGCCCGATCAAGTCCGTCGCGATCTGGAACCGCACACCGGCCAATGCCGAAGCCATGGCCGCCAAACTTGCCGATACCGGCCTCGACATCACCGTCACGACCGACCTTGAAGCGGCGGTGCGCGAAGCCGATCTCGTCTCGACGGCAACGATCTCCTACACGCCGGTCGTCAAGGGCGCTTGGTTGAAGGCGGGTTGCCACCTCGACCTCGTCGGCGCATTCCGCCCCGATATGCGCGAGGCCGACGACGACTGCGTTCGTCGCGCCCGGCTGTGGGTCGACACACGCGTTGGCGGCATGAACGAGGCGGGCGACGTCGTCATGCCGTTGAAGGCTGGCGTGATCACCGGGGCGCACGTGCTGGGCGACCTCTATGAGATGGCGCGCGGCCAATCACCGTTGCGCAGCTCGAACGATGAAATCACCATGTTCAAATCCGTCGGCGCCTCGATCGAGGATCTGGCCGCGGCAATTGCAGTCTATGAAAGCGCCTGATCCCCGGCGATACCAACAGGCACAATGACCACGCAAGTAAAAATCTGTGGGCTGAAGACACCGGCGACGATGCAGGCAGCCCTGGATGCCGGTGCGGACTACGTCGGCCTGGTGTTCTTCGAAAGGAGCCCACGCAACGTGTCAATCGAATTGGCGGCCGAACTCGCCGACCTGGCGAGCGGGCGGGCGAAGGTGGTCGTGCTGCTCGTTGATCCTGGCGACGGCATGGTCGACCGCATCATGCCGTACATCGCGCCCGACATCCTGCAGCTGCACGGCTCCGAGACGCCTGCCCGCGTCGCCGAAATCAAGCGGCGCACCGGCGCCACGATCATGAAGGCGATCAAGGTCGAGACCGCTGCCGACGCCGCCAGCGCACTCGACTACGCCGGTATCGCCGACCTCATCCTGTTCGACGCCAAGGCGCCGAAGGACGCGATTTTGCCAGGCGGCAACGGCCTCACATTCGACTGGCGCGTGCTCGATGACGTGAAGGGCAAAGTGCCGTATATGCTTTCCGGCGGATTGACGTCCGGCAACGTGGCTGAGGCAATCCGCCGTACCGGTGCGACCCGCGTCGATGTATCATCCGGCGTCGAACTAGCACCTGGCGAAAAGGATGCGGCTTTGATCCGCGCCTTCATCGCCGCCGCCAAAGCAGTCTAACCAAATCTTCCCGATCGAAAGCGCCGCTGCCATGTCCGACACCATCGACCGCACACCTCCTCCCAACAGCTTCATGACCGGCCCCGACGAGCGCGGCTTCTTCGGCATCTTCGGCGGCCGCTTCGTTGCCGAGACGCTGATGCCGCTGATCCTCGACTTGGAGGGCCACTATACGCGCGCGAAAAACGATCCCAGCTTTGCCGCCGAACTGCACCATCTCAACGTGCACTATGCCGGCCGTCCGAGCCCGCTGTATTTCGCCGGGCGGATGACCGACCATGTGCGCGAGACCGCGAAAAAGGGCATGGGCGCCAAGATCTATTTCAAGCGCGACGAGCTCAATCACACCGGCAGCCACAAGATCAACAACTGCCTCGGCCAGATTTTGCTCGCGATCCGCATGGGCAAGAAGCGGATTATCGCCGAGACCGGCGCGGGGCAGCACGGCGTCGCGGTGGCCACCGTGTGCGCGAAGTTCAACCTGCCGTGTGAAATCTACATGGGCAAGACCGACGTCGAGCGGCAGAAGCCGAATGTGTTCCGCATGCATATGCTTGGTGCAAAGATCAACGCCGTGACGTCCGGCGCGGGCACGCTCAAGGATGCGATGAACGAAGCCCTGCGCGACTGGGTGACCAACGTTGGCGACACCTACTACATCATCGGCACGGCGGCCGGTCCCCACCCCTACCCGGCGATGGTGCGCGACTTCCAGTCGATCATCGGCCGCGAACTGCGCGGACAGATGATGGCGATGGAAGGCCGCTTGCCGGACACGCTCGTTGCCTGCATCGGCGGCGGCTCCAACGCCATCGGCCTGTTCCATCCGTTCCTCGACGACAAGGACGTGAAGATCTTCGGCGTCGAGGCGGGTGGCCACGGCGTCCAGGTCGAGAACGGTCACGCCGCATCGATGAACGGCGGACGGCCCGGCGTGCTGCACGGCAATCGCACGTATTTATTGCAGGACGGCGATGGGCAAATTCTCGAAGGCCATTCGATCTCGGCCGGCCTCGACTATCCAGGCGTCGGGCCGGAGCATTCCTGGCTGCACGACACCAAGCGCGTGACCTATGTATCGGCGACCGACACCGAAGCGCTCGAAGCGTTCCAGTTGTGCGCCAAGCTCGAGGGCATCATCCCGGCATTAGAGCCTGCGCACGCCCTCGCCTATGTGACCAAGCTCGCACCGACCTTGCCCGACACCGACCTATTGGTCATGAACCTATGCGGGAGGGGGGATAAGGATATTTTTGCGGTGGCGGAACATTTGGGGATGAAGATTGGGTAGGGGGTGTGGGTAAGTCTATCCCAAAGTCAAAAAACAAACATTGTTGGCTCGTCTTCAACGAGGCGAGTTAGAACCATCCAAAGCGCAACGTTTGACGCACGGGGGAATTGATGGTCTGGCCGTTTTCAAGAAAAAAGCCGCCTTCGGTCTTTCCGAAGCTCGCCTTTAAGAATGGGGCGGCCTTTCTTGAATACCAGTGCGTGTACGGCTTCACCGAGATAAAGCCAAAGCAGGGTGTGGTCGGGCTGGTGTTGGACTCACGGGAATTCGGCACCGAGGAAGCCGTCAAGGTCGAAGAAGATGGTCGGCAGGTGGTCACGCTCAAGGTCGCGTCCAAGGACGGCGGCTTCATCGTCTCTGCCCAGACGCCAAGCGGCAAGGGTGACGGCCTCAAGCCAGATGACGTGGTCATCTGGGTTCCGCTGCAACACGAGGGTGACCTGGTGCCTGCTGGCATGGACCTCCGGTTCGGTTGGATCGGTTTCATCGTTGCGAGGGTAAAGCCTGAGATCGACATGTCGAGCCCAAACTTTAACATCCTGAGCCGCTACGACTGATGAGCGGTTTTGCGATTCGGTGGGAGTTGACGGCGTCAGTCCGATAAGAACGAGCTATCACCTCTCCGCTGCTGTCATTCTCGCGCTTGGCGCGAAGCCCATTGGTCGACGGTGGCGGTGTCCGCGTATTGTACGCTGCCCAACTAATTCGTGGCCGGATGGGTCATCGGGACGAGCCCGAGGATAACACCGGCAGTGGTGCGACGTGTGGTAATTGGTCGTCGGCCCGGGTTGTCCACTAGGGCGGCCAAGCGAAAATATGTCTATTCGTTGCCCCGCTACCTGCGCTTCTGGCCGATCGCGAATCGCGGTACGGGTGCTTCTGGTGACTTTTCGGCAAGCTAGCGGGGATGGCCGTGTCTCACGAGCCAGAGAGAGACCTTTTTGGAGATCCAGTAAAGCGACCCGCGGACAAGCGCGCTCGATCGGATAAAGTTTCTCAACCTAAGCTGAGACCTGAACCTTTATCATCGATACTTCCGGAGACACAGGGAAAGCGACTCTGGGCGCGAATCCTGACTAAGGGCAAGCTAAGCAAAAGTGCTACTTTACTGTTGAGCGCGATAACAGCAATTCCGGCATGTTGGTTTGCCGTCCCAGCACCAATACGGGACGGCACGAACAAATTCGTGTCGGAGAAAATCAGCATCGAATTGGGCCACGCCTACGACAAAGTCGTTGGCATCATCTTAACTCAGAAAGCATCCGTGTCGCAGGCTGAGAAGCCAGGTGAGAGCGATACCACTTCGGCACCTCAAAGAGATGCCACGGGCAGGACATCGGTTGATGAGTCCGCGTCTCGGGCGGCAAACCCCATGCAGACGGGCTCAATTTCGGTTACGGAGACCCAAAAACGAAAAGCAAAGATAGTTACGCCACTGAATCCCAAGCCTTCCGAACAAGGAACTAGAGGACCAATAGCCACGATCATTCAGTTTATTGATCAGTTACTCACGTTTGGCAAATCGGCAGGACCACTTTAGCCATCTCGCGATCGCGGCCGGATGGGTCCCCGGCCCGAGGCCGAGGATAACACCTGCGGTGGTGTACGCCTCCCCCCATCAAGCCGCCCTTACCGTCAGCTTGCCCTTGCTCTGCCGTCGGCGGCTGGGGGTCTTGACGATGATCTCAACATCGCGCCCGAAAGCGGTTAAGAAGCGCAGCAACTGATCGGTTGAGAACCGTACAGCTCGCCTTTGAGCAGCTTGGAAATCTTCGGCTGGTCGACTCCGCAAATCTCGGCGGCCGCGGTCTGCGACAACTTCTTCTGACGAATGATAGCCCCGATCTGCTGCACGAGTTTCGCCTTCGCGAGTACCTCCTCGGGATTCTTTACGTTGAGGTCGGCAAAGACGTTGCCGCTGCTGGCGATAACAGGAATGTCGCTGGTCATGATCTTCTTCTAGCGGATTCTCGTGATCTTGGTCACTAGTGGTTATGGGCACGTCGCCGATCGCCTCCCCACAGCTGTCATCCTCGCGCTTGGCGCGGGGACCCATGGTTCGGCTGGCGACGGTGATGGACCCCGGCGTCAGCGAGCGCTGTTCACGTCACTTGCAAACGTGGAACGTTGGGTCCTCGGGACAAGCCCGAGGATGACACCGGCGATGGCGAAACACGATTGCAACCAGCGAAGATCTTCCGTCGCGGTTTGACGACTGCGCCGCTCCCGCTCCCTCAATCCCACTGCGGTGCAAACGCCAAATTGACGACGCGGCCGTCGGGTTTGGCGAGTTTCGCTAGCGCCGCCATGTCCGCCGAGGACAACTCGAAATCGTACACAGCGACGTTGGCCGCCACCCGCTCGGCGTTCTGCGAGCGCGGGATGGCAACGAGCCCCTGCTGCAAGTGCCAGCGCAGAATCACTTGAGCGGCTGAGCGCTTCACGCGTTCGGCAATCGCCACGACAACGGGTTCGTCCATCACGCCGCCGACCGCGCCGCGACCGAGCGGCGTGTACGACACGAACGCCAGCCCGTGCTTCTTGCAGGCGGCGATGACCTTGGTTTGATCGAGGTGCGGATGATACTCGCACTGATTGGCAACCAGCGGCTCGGTTGTCAGCGACACGGCTTGATCGAGCAGCGCGGTCGTGAAATTCGACACCCCGATATGCTTCGTCAGCCCGCGCTTTTTCGTTTCACACAGCGCCTTGATCGAACCTTCGAGCGGGATCGCGGCGTTCGGCCAGTGGATCAGCAATAGGTCGACCTGATCGAGGCCGAGGCGCTTCAAGCTCGCTTCGGCTGAGCGTTGCAAATCGCCATCGGCGATGTCGTCGGTCCAGACCTTGGTGGTGACGAACACGTCGTTGCGCGCGATCTTCGATGCCTTGATGCCGGCCCCGACGGCCGCTTCGGTCTCGTACATGCAGGCGGTGTCGATGTGGCGATAACCGGCGGCGATTGCGCCAGCGACCAGTTTGGTGGCTGCCTCGTCCTTCAGCGTCCACGTGCCGAAACCGATCGCCGGGATGGTGGCGCCGTGGGCTGCTACCGTGCGTAAACCGGGCATGTAAGACCTCTCTCCTGGCGCATCCGACTCCCCCGTGGGGAGCCGGCCGGATGCGCATGTTTCTCTCCTGGCGCATCCGACTCCCGTGGGGAGCCGGCCGGATGCGCTTATTCACTTATCCAGCATCGCGCCGGCGCCGCGGAAGCCACCGTCGACGGCGAGGATCTCGGCGGTGATGTAGCTCGAACGGCGCTCGTCCAGCAGGAATTCTATTGCGTTGGCGATCTCGACCGGTTCGGCATAGCGGCGCATCGGCACGAACCGGTTGTACATCTTGCGCTCGTCGTCAGTATGCAACTCTTTCACCATCGCCGTCTCGACCGGGCCTGGCGCGATTGCGTTGACGCGGATATTGAAGGGCGCGAGATCGTTCGCCATCACCTTCGTCAAGTTGATCACGGCGCCTTTCGATGCCCCGTAGGCCGATCGGCCCTTCGATCCGCGGATGCCCGAGATCGATGCAATATTGACGATCGATCCGCCGCCGGAGTGGCGCATGATGCGGGCTGCCGCCTTGCCCACCAGGAAGGTGCCGACAACGTTGACGTCGAGGATCTTGCGAAACAGCTCGGCGGAGGTATCGAACACGTGCTTGTCGGCCGCGATCCCGGCCGAGTTCACGACGCCCTGCACGCCGCCGAGCGCTTCGGCAGCTTCGGCGACGGCCTTCTCGACGGCGGACTCGTCAGTGACATTCAAGCGCGCCGCGTACACCGATTTGCTTTGGCCGAGCGCCGTCGTGACGGTCGTAAGCGCCGTCTGGTTCGAGTCGAACAGTGCGACCTTCCAGCCGCTGTCGAGCAGTAGTTGCGCGGTCGCCTGCCCGATACCGGAAGCAGCGCCGGTGATGATGGCAACGCGCGGCGTAGTTTTCTTGGCAGTCATGGCAGGCACCTCATCTGACAATCGAAGCTGCCTCGACTGTAATGAACGAGCCCGCGCTGGCAATCAACGCGGGCTCGCAGCTGTCATGCGGA
>JANOOW010000584.1:0-3079 GCA_031421555.1 Hyphomicrobiaceae bacterium
AACTTGCCCTGCAGCGTCTGAAGGAAGCTGCTGAAAAGGCGAAGATCGAGCTGTCGTCTTCGGCGCAGACCGAAATCAACCTGCCTTTTATCTCGATGAACCCGCAGACGCAGTCGCCGCTCCATCTTACGATGAAGCTTACGCGCGCCAAGCTGGAAAGCCTGGTCTCGGATCTGATCGACAAGACGGTAGGACCCTGCAAGGCGGCTCTGAAAGATACTGGCATGCAGGCCGCTGAGATCGACGAGGTCGTTCTCGTCGGCGGTATGACACGCATGCCGAAGGTCCAGCAGGTTGTGAAGGAATTGTTCGGCAAGGAGCCGCACAAGGGCGTGAACCCGGATGAAGTCGTCGCCATCGGCGCGGCGATTCAGGGCGGCGTGCTTGCGGGCGAGGTGAAGGACGTTCTGCTGCTCGACGTGACGCCGTTGTCGCTTGGCATCGAGACGCTGGGTGGCGTGTTCACCCGTCTGATCGATCGCAATACGACGATCCCAACCAAGAAGAGCCAAGTGTTCTCGACCGCCGAAGACGGCCAGAGCGCCGTAACGATCAAGGTGTTCCAAGGCGAGCGCGAGATGGCGCAGCACAACAAGCATCTCGGCACGTTCGATTTGGTCGGCATCCCGCCCGCGCCGCGCGGCGTACCGCAAGTTGAAGTCACTTTCGACATCGATGCGAACGGTATCGTCAACGTGGCGGCCAAGGACAAGGCGACCAACAAAGAGCAGTCGATCCGTATTCAAGCGGCCGGCGGTTTGTCGGATGCCGATATCGAACGGATGGTGAAGGAAGGCGAGGCGCACGCCGAGGAGGACAAGAGGGCGCGCGAATTGGTGGAAGCCAAGAACAGTCTTGAAGCCCTGATTCACTCGACCGAGAAGTCGCTCAAGGAAAATACCAGCAACGACAAGGTCGCAGCCGTTAAGGGCGAGGTGGAAGCTGCCATCGCGACCGCGAAGGAAGCTGTCGGCACGGAGGATGTCGAGCGCATGAAGGCCGCGACTGGCACGCTTGCTGCCGCCGCGATGAAGATCGGTGAGGCGATCTATGCCAACATGCCTCCCCCCGACGAGGGTGACGCTGGTGGGTCCGGTCCGAAATCTTCGGGCAAGGGCCCTGGCAGTGACAACGTGGTCGACGCCGACTTCGAAGAGGTCAAGGACGACAAGAAGAAGAGTGCTTGATTTGACTGGCGCGTAATTTCGCGCCAGTGACCGCGTAGCGAACCCTCGTTGTATTTGTCGTGCATTTTGGCCAAGATCGGCCGGATTCGTGGCAACGGCGGGGGTTCAATCCTGTTGAGTGGCCTTCTCCTCCACCCACAAGAAGACCAACTGGACGTCCGTCCCCATGGCAAAACGTGATTACTATGAAACTCTTGGCGTCCAACGCGGAGCCAATGAGCAAGACTTGAAAGCCGCTTTCCGGCGGTTGGCGAAAGAGCATCACCCCGACAAGAACAAGGGTAACGCCAAGTCCGAGCAGCAGTTCAAGGAGATCGCCGAAGCCTACGAAGCGCTGAAAGATCCACAGAAGCGCGCGGCGTACGACCAATTCGGTCACGCGGCCTTCGAGAACGGCGGTCGCGGCGGCCAGGCCGGCTTCGGTCCCGATTTCGCTAACTCGATGTCCGATATCTTCGACGATCTATTCGGCGAGTTCATGGGCGGTCGCGGCGGCGCGCGCGGAGGCCGTCAGCGCGGCGGCCGCGAGCGCGGATCCGACTTGCGCTACAACATGGAGGTGTCGCTCGCCGAGGCCTATTTAGGCAAGACCGCGCAAATCCGTGTGCCGACCAGCGTCGGTTGTGAAACCTGTCAGGGTACCGGCGCGAAACCGGGCTCGAAGCCGGTCGGCTGCACGACCTGCGGCGGCCACGGCAAGGTCCGCGCGGCGCAGGGCTTCTTCACCATCGAGCGCACCTGTCCGACGTGCCAAGGCCGTGGCGAGATCATCTCCGATCCGTGCGCGCCGTGTGGCGGCATGGGACGTGTCGTGAAAGAGCGTACGCTGTCGGTCAATATTCCGGCGGGCGTCGAGGATGGCACACGTATACGCCTCGCCGGTGAAGGCGAAGCTGGTCTGCGCGGTGGACCGCCGGGCGATTTGTATATTTTTCTGTCCATCAAGCCGCACGAGCTGTTCCAGCGCGACGGTGCCGACGTATTCTGTAAGGTGCCGATCTCGATGATAACGGCGTCGCTTGGCGGCCAGATCGACGTGCCGACGCTCGATGGCACGATGACCCGCGTCAAGGTGCCAGAAGGCACGGAGACCGGAAAACAGTTCCGCATCAAGGGCAAGGGCATGACCGTGCTGCGTTCGAAGCAGCAGGGCGACATGTACATCCAGGTGGATGTCGAGACGCCGAAGAACCTCACCCGCCGGCAACGCGAACTGCTCGAAGAATTCGAGAAGGAAAGCCACAAGGACACTTCGCCCGAGAGCTTCGGCTTCTTTGCGAAGATGAAAGAATTCTTCTCCGGCCCAGCTGCCTAAGTGCCTAAGCGATCGGTGATCTCATGCCCCATTCGATCAAACTGCTGTTCATTGCAGGGTCCACGCGTGAAGGATCCTTCAACAAGAAGCTCGCCCAGCTGGGGTTTGGGATCGCGGCGGCGAACGGACTGCAAGCGACGTTCGCCGACTTGGGTGACTACCCGATGCCGATTTACGACGGCGACATGGAAGGCTCGTCCGGCGCGCCCGACAATGCGTACAAGCTCAAGGCGCTTTTGATGATCCACGAAGGTGTGTTCATCGCTTCGCCCGAGTACAACGCTTCGATCACGCCCCTGCTGAAGAATACGCTCGACTGGGTGGGCCGCATCAAGACCGAGGGCGAGGCGCCGCTACAGGTGTTCAAGTCGCGCGTGTTCGCGCTGGGTGCTGCATCTCCTGGCGCGCTCGGCGGTGTGCGCGGATTGATCGCCACGCGGCAGGTGTCGAAGCAGAAGCCGCGCACCTATGCCGACTACCGGGAGATGCTGAAGCAGAAGGACCTGGACCTGGTGCTGATCGGCACGCCGGATCACTGGCATGCGCTGATGGCCATCGAGGCGATGAAGGCAGGGGC
>JANOOW010000585.1:0-1732 GCA_031421555.1 Hyphomicrobiaceae bacterium
TTCCCGCCCGCCGACGCGCAACTGCTAGTAAAGAATTTTCGGTCCTGTCAACGAATCGACGCGCACGGGCTTGTCTAAGTAGGTAATCCCGCGCCGTCACTTGCGGGGCGATAGTCTGTAGGCAAGCGCAACCGGCGGTCAATCGTTGTCCTGCGCCCACCCGCCGAAAGGGCACGGCGGTGAACTGTTTCTTAATGGTCACGCATCATCTTGGTAGCTGCGTTCGCCAAAGGCGAAGGCTTTTCGTCATCGCGTATCCCGTCGGGCGTAACGTTCATGTTCCGTTGTCTGGCATTAGTTATTGGTGTTCTCATCGTTGTCAGCGGAGCCGCCGCGGCAGCCTCGAGCGATAATCCTTTCCAGAATGTGAACACCCCTTATATGAGGTCCTACGGCAGGACCGCCCCTCCTTACGCCTTCATCGAGTTTTGTGTCCGTATGCCAGAAGAGTGTGAGGCCGGCACGGGAAAGCAGTCTCGCGTTGCCGCATCAGCAGCGCAGCTGGCTGAACTCGATCGGATCAATCGCAAGGTCAATCGGGAGATTGAGCCGGCTACGGACAGAGAACTTTACGGTGTCGAAGACTACTGGACCATCCCAACAAACAAAGGCGACTGCGAAGACTACGCGCTGCTGAAGCGCCAGATCCTGATCAGGGTGGGCTGGCCAATTGGTTCGCTGCTCATGACCGTCGTCCTCGACGAGCGAGGTGAGGGGCATGCCGTTCTCACGGCGCGAATTGAGGGCGGCGACTATATTCTCGACAATAAGGTCAACGACCTCAAGCTCTGGCGTCAGACGCCATATAAGTTTCTGATGCGGCAATCCTACTTTGATCCAGAGGTGTGGGTATCACTCGACCCAGATAAAACGATGGCGTCGGGCCCTATTGCGGCGCCCCGCAGACCGCGCTGATGGGCAGACCTAGGCGCATTGGTAGCAGCTCGCACATCGACACGACGCGCCTCTGTCTTAACACAGGCCCGTGCTAGCCTTCGACTCTGTGCTTAGGCAGAACAAGGCGTAATCGCGCGTGATCCCTCCTCTCTGGCTCAATCAGCTTGTCGCCGACTACGGCTACGTTGCAGTGGCCGTTTCAATCGCTGTTGAAAGTATGGGGATCCCCGTGCCGGGTGAGACCATTCTGATTTTGGCAGCCATTTATGCAGCTGCCAATTCAGGTCTCGACATCTACCTCGTCGCGACGGCCGCCGCGATTGGCGCCATCGTCGGCGACAATCTCGGCTACTGGCTCGGCAGCCATTACGGCTATCCCTTGCTGCAGCGCTACGGCCGGCACATCGGGCTTACGGCACCGCGCGTTCGGCTCGGTCAATATCTGTTCCAGCGCTACGGCGCCTTCATTGTATTTTTTGGCCGGTTCGTCGCATTGCTGCGCATCCTCGCGGCCTTCTTGGCCGGGGCGAACCACATGGATCGGCGCCTATTCTTCATAGCCAACGCGGCTGGTGGGATAGTCTGGGCAATCGTCTTCGCTTATGGCGGTTACTACTTTGGCAAGGCCGTCTTCGAACTACATGGAAGTCTCGCTCCGGTCATTCTTGGCGCCGCCGCAGTTCTCTTTTTCGGAAGCGGTATTCTCTTGCGGCGTTTGGTGAAACGGTTGAAAGTCCTGGCGGATCTGGAACGACCGGGGCCGCTCTCGCATCCGATGCGCTCGTAGACAGGCTATGCTCGTGGGCGGATTTCGCGCGAATCTGTGCATGCGCGG
>JANOOW010000586.1:0-10720 GCA_031421555.1 Hyphomicrobiaceae bacterium
ATGGCCCGGCGGAAGCTGGCGCGCAAATCGTTCAGCTGGAAGATCGGTACAAATCGTTCAACCGCGCAATCCACAACATCCTGCATCTGCCGTGGGACGAGAGCGATCGGGTGATCCTGACCGCTTATCCGGGCCTTGCCATTCTCGAGGACGGACGCAGCGTCTGCCCTGATGGGCGGGCGGGGCTCGATGTCGTCAGCGATTTTCAACTTAGCGCTGCCAAGGCACGCGAAAGCAGCGCCGTCGCCGAGAAACTCAACAGTTTGATGAAATCAGCCGCAAAGTCGTCCGGCTGGACTTTTGCCGAAGCTCATCGCCGCGCCTTCCTGGGCCGCGGAATATGCGCGGGTTACAATTCCAACGCCTTGTCATCCGCTGATGACCTTCGCCTGCCGCGCAAGGTCGCGGGCGGTGGATGGGAGCCGTACAATCCGGCGGACTATCAGCCTTATGCCAGCCGCCAACGCTGGTTCCGCACGCCCAATGACGCGTTCCTGACGGGCAACTTCCACGTCTCCGCATCGCTTATGCAGAAGGTTCTCAAGCTGCAGACGCTGTCGTGGTTCCAACTTCTGCTGGCCGCAACCTATTCCGGTGCGTTCCATCCGACGGCCGAGGGACATGCAGCAATCGCCGATAGCGTTACCGAGCGAGCCCGTACGATTCTCGCTAAATATCGGCAGGTCTACAACGCACCGGGTGAGTGAGGCACGTTACGCCGTCAAAGAAGCGTTAGCGCCTTTCATTTTCCGGCGTGCAAATTCGAGCGGCAGCGCACTCGTGCATTTGATCTGTTCCATTGCGAAGGCCGACGACACGTTCGACAGCTCGATCTTGCTGATCAGCTTTTTGTAGAAGGCGTCGTAGGCAGCAATATCGGGCACCACGACGCGCAAAAGGTAATCGACGGCGCCGCTCATGCGATAGAATTCGACAACCTCTGGAAAATCGACGATGACTTTATGGAAATCCTCGAGCCAGCCCAGCGCATGCCGGTTGGTCGTGATGGACACGAAGACCGTGACGCCCGCTTCCACGGATTTCGGCTCCAAGAGCGCCACGCGCCGCTGAATGATGCCAGCTTCTTCCATCTTTTGGATGCGCCGCCAGCATGGCGTCGTCGAGAGCCCTACAGACTTCCCGATCTCGGCTACGGGCTGCGTGCAATCTTTCTGCAGAATATCCAGGATCTTCAGATCCATTTCATCGAGCATATTGTCGATCCATTTCATGCGGTGGAATAGCATTGCACTACGGTCACTGCGCTGAGCATGCGATTTGGCGCAACGCACCGTCAACCAAAAATTAGCAAATATTTTTGCAGTTCTGGTGTTCTTGCTTGCGAACATGGAAGCTTGGTGCCATTTGCTTACCTATGCGAGCAACTTTTACTCTCTGGCATATTGGATACTAGAAATGCTCCGATCCGGTTCTTATCCCCCGTTGACGTGGATTACGCCGCAGTTTGCGGTCACTTCAGCACTCACTGCCGCAGATTTTGCCGCGCTGGCGGGTGAAGGAATCGGGAGCGTGATATCCAATCGGCCGGATGGCGAGGAAGCTGGCCAATTGTCCGCCAAGACCGAGGCGGGCTTCGCATGGCGCGCTGGCATGCTGTTCCGTCACGTACCCGCCGCAAAATATGACCTGTTCACGGACGAAGTCGTTGAGGGAATGGCAGACGCTTTACGTGGTCTCAAGGGCCCCGTTGTCGCTCATTGCAAATCCGGCATTCGTTCCGCGATCATCTGGGCGGCCGCCAGCGCTCGCAGCCAGCCGGTTGATTGTGTACTCGCCGCACTCGAGAAGGCCGGCTTCGAGCTAGATTCAATCCGCGACGATCTGGATGGGCAAGCCGACCGCAAGCGCTGGCTCGGTGTTGCGAGTGCGCTCGATTGCAACACGGCTGCCGGTAGCAACGTCGAAGCGTTGGCGAAATCCCGCAGCGCAGCCTGAGCTTGGAACTATCGCTCGAGACCCGCACTTTGGCTCGAAGGCAAACCATCCCGCAGTGTTTGTTCCAGCGCGGTTGCGCCTGCACGGTCTGCTAGCGCTTCGGGTACCACCCAATAGCGATAGCTTCCTGCATTGAACGGATGGCTGCACGACAGCCGGCCGCCTTCTAACCGGCAATTGGAGTCGGTCTCGACAGTTTGACTTTCACGCCGGTCGTGGGCCAGCACCTTCATGTCGACGGGTTGGATCAATCCGCCTGAGGACGCTAGGTCGACATCGCGAAATACACACCCGAGCGAACGTTGGCAGGCGCCCGCGCGCGCACCTAGCGTGTTGGTGAAGCCAAGCACCTGATTGCGCTGCTTGAACAGCGCCGGATGTCCCGCCCCTTCGCTCACGTAGCAGCCGTCCTTCACACAGAGCACAGGGTCGGCCGTTTTCTCGAAGCGGCGAATGCCTTTACTGCCCGGCTGCATGATGACCAAGATCGTCGCACGGGCAGGTGGTTTCTGAAGCCGCCCGATCGCTGAACTTTCCGGTTCCACACTCGTTCGCGGCGAGACCGCCTGCTGCGTGGGAGAAGGTAATCCCGCGAGGATCGAAGGGTCCGGCAATGCAAGTGGGATCTTTGCCTCACGGACGGCTTCTGCACGCCGTAGACTTTCGGTCAGCGCCCTCGCCTCGGCCTCACGCCTTGCTTCGAGCGTCTTGATCCAGGCTTGCCGCGTCTGCTCGGCACGACGCTCCATCTCGGCGGGTTTCATTGCCGTATCGTCGGCCACCTGTTTCCTCAACTCATCGGCGGCTTTGGCATCTGCGATCAGCTTTTCTTCGGTGCGACGCCGCTCTTCCGCCACGCGCAGTTCGTCGGCATTCTGCTGGGCTTCCAGTGCCTTGGCGGCAGATGCGACCGCCGCCAGCTGCGTTGCCCTGTGCGCCTCGGCAAGACGCTCGCTCCCGGCATGAGCCTCCGCCTTTGCCTTCTCGGCGGCGATTGCCGCCACCTCTGCCTTCTCGCGCTCCACCCGAGCCGTCTCCATTTCGAGACGACGGGTTTCGGCTTCCGCTCTCGCCTCGGCCAGCATCTGCGCTTCGTCCGCCTTCAATTGCTCAGCGGTCGCAGCAGCAACAGCGGCGGCGGCGGCCTTCTTCGCCTTCTCGTCAGCGCGTTTGGCGGCCACCTCGGCAGCGCGCTTCTTGACCGCCCACTGTTGTGCGTCGTCCGCGATCTTATTAGCGGAATCCGATTTTTGGGCGGCAGTCACGGCTGGCGATGTTACCGATGATGGTAAGCTCGCAGCGGTCGTCCCGGCGAACCGCTCGGCCATCTTTTCGGCAGTAGATGCGGCTTGCGCTGAACCAGTCGTCTCGACTTCGCACGCTGCTAGCAACATTGCTGCGAGTGACACCACAAGCGCTGCTGCTGCTGATGAACAGGTTGCTGCCATGGCCATGATGCGCTCACTAAAAAATACATACCCACGATAGGGAAACTAAACTGCAGGCGCGGTCTGATAAGCGTAACCGGATCGATTATGCGCGCCGACTTTGGCAACAAAGCGGATGGAAGTTGAATTGATGCTGAATAAATTTAGGCGTGTTTGCTGATCAAGCGATGTCCAGCCCGAATTCGGCCGCAGAGCTTTCCAGCCAATGCCACAGATTGGCAGAAAAGCTGCGCATGACTGAGATTTCGAACACGGCAAGGCCAGCATCATCCGGCAGTCGCGTGACTTGTACAGTCAACAGCGCGATCGACGTGATGGCAGTGTCGCCGATTTTGAACACGCTCGAGTGCAGATCGATCATGCAGCCCTTGGCGAGCATGTCGCGGACGCGGGGACCGGAGACACGGAGCAAGACGCGGCCATCCGATTGATCTGTGACCGAGGCAAGACCAGCCAGATCCTGCGCCAACTCGCTGGCGAATACCGCGCCAACTTCGCCTTCCGCCGACGCAATCCACTGGCCGGGCGCGAGCCACAAGAAGCCGAGGTGATTTACGCCAACGAAGCGCGGCGTAGCTGGCAGATCAAGTCCGGCGCGCGCCTTGATTCTCACATTCAAGGCTGTGTGCTGCCCGCGACGAGCGATGACACTTGCCATCGCAACGTTTCGCCGTTCGCGCGCAGCAACGCCAGCTGTGCCGCCCGCGTGGCCGTACCGGCCAGGTTGCATAGCCCCATCAAGCGGCGAAGAAGGCAGTATCGCTGAAGCTTCAACCACGCAGTCGCATTCCTTCCGGATCGTAGAAGACGGGCGAGCAGACCTCAACCAAGGTATCGCTGCCGCGGAGCAGATCGACAGCGCGAACGATTTCTCCCAGCCGGGAAGGTCCATTCGCGAGCATGCCGAGGCCGATCCAACTGTCGAGTGGCGGCGAATAGGCGCAAGAGGTCATGTAGCCCTGATCGTTGTCGCCGTTGGCGGCTGCGTCCTTCGGAATGAAATGTGCGCCGGCTCGCAAACGTGCGGTGTTATCCAGCGGGCGCACGCCGACGAGCGACGGCCGCTCCGGATCGATCAGCCCAGGCCGCTCCTTCATGATACGGCCGATGTAGTCCTTCTTGGTGGACTGCATCTTGCCCAGACCAAGATCGCGCGCTGTAGTCTGCCCATTTAGTTCGGCACCCGTCACGTGGCCCTTTTCGATGCGCATGACGTTGAGCGCTTCGAGGCCATAGGGCGTGATCCCGAAGCTTGCGCCAGCCTCCATGATGGCGTCGGCCAGCGCATTGCCATAGCGCGCCGGTACGCCAATTTCGTAGGCAAGTTCTCCCGAGAACGAGATCCGATAGAGCCGGCTGGCGATACCGCCCATCGCGGTCATGTTGGCGGCAGCCATGTAAGGGAAAGCCGCGTTCGAGATGTCGTGCTGGCTGTCGACGACCTTGCGCAGGACCTCGCGCGACTTCGGTCCGGCTATGGAGAATTGCGCCCACTGATCCGATACCGAGATCATCTGCACATCGAAATCGGGCCATAGCACCTGATGGCAAAACTCGAGATGCTGCATGACCTTCCCGGCATTCACCGTCGTCGTCGTCATCAGATAGTGATCGGGGCCGAGCCGCGACGTGGTGCCGTCGTCCATGACGAAACCGTCCTCCCGCAGCATCAGTCCATAACGCGCGCGACCGATCGGCAGAGTCGAAAACGTATTTGTATAAACCAGATCGAGAAACCGTGCGGCGTCTGCGCCCTGGATGTCTATCTTACCAAGCGTCGAGACATCGCAGATGCCGACGTTGTTGCGGACCGCCTTCACCTCACGGACGGTGGCTTCGAACCAATCCTTCTCGCCCGGCTTCGGAAAGTAGGATGCGCGCATCCACACGCCCGCTTCGATAAAGCTCGCGCCTTGCCGTTTTGCCCAATCGTGCGCGGGCGAATAGCGCGTTGGGCGTGTTTCCCGTCCGCGATGGTGGCCGGCCAATGCACCAATCGCCACCGGTGTATAGGGCGGGCGAAATACCGTTGTGCCGGTTTCGGCAATGGTCTTGGAGTTGAGTTCCGCCATCATGGCGAGGCCGTTGACGTTCGCCGTTTTACCCTGCTCGGTGCCCATGCCGAGCGTCGTATAACGCTTCAGATGCTCGACGCGGGTAAACCCTTCCTGGCGGGCCAACGCTACGTCATCGGTAGTGACATCGTTCTGCAGATCGATGAATGATTTGCCTTTGGCATTCTTTACGCGCCACAGCGGCGACGACGCCGTGCTTTCAGGGTCAGCATCGGGAACTTCGATTTGCGCCCGCCGAAACCCTGCCGCCGACGCCGCATCGAGACCCGCGGCTGCCCCCGCCGCCAGGCAATCGGTGAGCGCGAACGTGCCTTTCGCCGCTCCGGCGACGGTCATTCCGGACGGCACTTCGCCCGGGATGAACCCCGACAGCTTATCGCTCCAGATCGGCCGAGCGCCCAAGTGCGAGGTCAGATGCACGGTTGGGCTCCAGCCGCCCGACATCGCCACCAGATCACACTCGAGTCGCGTGGTGCCGGATGCACTCTCTATATCGACGCCCTGCACGGCGCGTGTGCCGTGCGCGCGGGTGATTACGCCTTGGATCAACCGGGCGCCGACGTTATCGGCCGCCTGCTTGACGTCGGCCGCCGGATCGGCACGCGGATCGACCACCGCTTCGACGATACCGCCGGCCTGGGTGATGTCGCCGATCGACCGCGCGGCATCGTCATTGTTCGCAAATACGACGACACGTTCGCCGGGCGACACCGCATACCGGTTGATGTAGCTGCGCACCGCACCCGCCATCATCACGCCCGGCCGGTCGTTGTCACCAAAGACTAGCGGCCGCTCGATTGATCCGGCGCACAACACACTTCGTTTGGCGATGATACGCCACGTCCGTTGCCGCGGCTGGTGGCTGGGCGGTTGAATAACGTGATCGTTGACGCGTTCAAGCGCGCCATAGGTGCCCCCGTCGTAGACACCGAACACCGTGGTGCGCGGCATCAGGCGGACATCCGGCATCGTGGCGAGTTCCGCGACGGTCTGTGCCGCCCATTCGACCGATGGCATCCGATCGATCTCGCGGCGTTCGGCAATCGCCCGGCCGCCCATGACGAAATCTTCGTCGGTGAGGATGACCCGCGCACCGGAGCGGCCAGCGGCGAGCGCCGCCATCAATCCCGTCGCGCCAGCGCCGATCACCAGCACATCGCAATGCGCGAACGCCTTCTCGTAAGTGTCGGGATCGCTAAAACCCGAGGCGTTGCCGAGCCCTGCCGCGCGCCGGATCAACGGCTCGTAGACCTTTTCCCAGAACGAGGCCGGCCACATGAAAGTCTTATAATAGAAGCCGGCAGACAGCAGAGGGCTCACCAGATTGTTCAAGCCCAACAGATCGAAGGCGAGCGAGGGCCAGCGATTCTGGCTCCGCGCTTCGAGGCCATCGTAAAGCTCGGCGACGGTTGCCCGCGTGTTGGGCTCGCGCCGCGCGCCGGAGCGCAGCTCGACGATCGCGTTCGGCTCCTCGGGCCCCGCCGACAAAATCCCGCGCGGGCGATGATATTTGAACGAACGGCCGACAAGCGAGATACCATTTGCCAGCAGCGCCGAAGCGAGCGTGTCGCCGCCGTGCCCCTGATAGGTCTTGCCGTCGAACTTGAACAGCAGCGGCTTCGAGCGATCGATGAGACCGCCTGTCGCAATACGATTTGGCTGGTTCGTAATCATCGATGCCCCCGCGCTTCGCCAGCCGGGACGGCGGGTCCAGCGATCGCATGCGTGCGCACATCGCGCGTCAGCACCAGCCACTGCCGGCATCCGGCCTGATGATACCAATGCTCCTTGTGTTCACCGGCCGGATTGTTGCGCAGATAAACGTAGCCGTGCCAGAGGTCGAGGACGGCATCATCGATGGGCTGATCGACCGGTGTGTCCGGCCGCACCAGAGTTGCATCACCCAGGTAGGCGAACTCCTGGGCGTCCCGTTCGCCGCAATGGGGGCAGTTGATGCGCATCGCGGCTCTCGTGCCTTCTAATGGAGATTGGGTTGGGCGCCGGCGCCCTTTTCGTCGATCAACCGGCCGGTGCGGAAACGGTCGAGACGGAACGCGGCATTGAGTTTATGCGGCTCGTTGTTGGCGATCGTATGCGCGAAGCACCAGCCCGACGCCGGTGTCGCCTTGAAGCCGCCGTAGCACCAGCCGGCATTGAGATAGAGCCCATCGATCGGCGTCTTGTCGATGATCGGCGAGCCATCCATGCTCATGTCCATGATACCGCCCCAGGACCGCAGAACGCGCAGGCGGCCGACCATCGGCATCATCGCCATCGCCTCCTCGGCGACGTCTTCGACGATCGGTAGATTGCCACGTTGGGCATACGAATTGTAGCCGTCGATGCCACCACCGAACACCAGGCCGCCCTTGTTCGACTGGCTGATATAGAAGTGGCCCGCGCCGAAAGTGACCACGCCCGGAATTAGCGGCTTCACGCCTTCGGATACGAAGGCCTGCAACACATGGCTTTCGATCGGGAGCTTGAGCCCGGCCATCGACGCAACACGCGACGAGTTGCCGGCACACGCGAGCCCAACCTTGGCCGCACCGATAAAGCCGCGCGTGGTGTCGACGCCTTTCACACGTCCGCCTTCGACGCGGATGCCCGTGACTTCGCAATTCTGGATGAGATCGACGCCGCGTTGGTCGGCGGCGCGCGCGTAGCCCCAGGCAACGGCATCGTGACGCACACTGCCGCCGCGCCTTTGCAGCAGCCCGCCGTGGATCGGGAAACGCGCATTGTCGAAATCCAGCATCGGATAGAGCTTGCGTACGCCCTCGCGATCAAGCAATTCCGCATCGATACCGAGAAGCCGCATGGCATTACCGCGCCGGGCATAAGCGTCGCGCTGCCCGTCGGAATGATAGAGGTTCAAACAGCCGCGCTGCGAAACCATTGCGTTGTAGTTGATGTCCTGCTCGAGCCCCTCCCACAACTTGAGCGAGTGCTCATAGAACGGCGTGTTGCCCGGCAATAGGTAGTTCGAGCGGATGATCGTCGTATTGCGGCCGACGTTGCCGGAGCCGAGGTGGCTCTTCTCGACCACGGCGATGTTCGTCAGCCCGTGGTTCTTGGCGAGGTAATAGGCCGTCGCCAGACCGTGCCCGCCGCCACCGACGATGATCGCATCATAGGAAGACCTTGGCGTTGGCTCGCGCCACACCGGCTTCCAGTCCTTTTGGCCCCGCAGAGCCTGGCCGATGATCGAAAATATCGAGTAGCGCACGAAGCGGGTGTCCGTTGACGAAGCTGGGACTCGTATTCAACACGCGATAAGCGGCGTGCGCAACGCCATTACCGCAGAACGACCCGGCTATGCGGAAAGACCGCCTGCAGTTTCGATAAATCGGGCGACTTTTTCGACGCCCTCGCCAGCGCGTATGTTGGTGAAGGCGACGGGTCGCGTCCCACGTTGCTTCCCGGCATCCGCCGCCATGATGGCGAGGTTGGCACCCACGTGCGGCGCGAGATCGGTCTTGTTGATGATCAGCAGATCCGAGCGCGTGATGCCGGGGCCGCCCTTGCGCGGGATCTTTTCGCCCTGCGCGACGTCGATTACATAGAGCGTGATATCGGCCAGTTCCGGCGAGAAGGTCGCCGCAAGATTGTCACCCCCCGACTCGATCAGGATGATCTCGACGTTCGGAAACTTGGCCCGCATCTCGGCGATTGCGGCAAGATTGATCGAGCAATCCTCGCGGAACGCCGTGTGCGGACAGCCGCCGGTCTCAACGCCCAGTATGCGCTCGACGGGCAGAGCGCCGGAGCGCGTCAAGATCAGCGCATCTTCCTTGGTATAGATGTCGTTGGTGATCGCGACGATGTCATAGGTGCCGTGAAAGCGCTTGCACAGCGCCTCGACAAGCGACGTTTTGCCGGAACCAACCGGACCGCCGATGCCGACGCGGAGTGGGCCATTACGTATGCGGTTCATGTGCGGAACAGCCTCGTCGTCTGGGTTTCGTGACGCATCGATGCAATGTCGGAGCGGAAGGCGCAGCCGCCGACCTCGTCGAGCGTGGCGTGGGCGGCATACTGGCCGAGTTCACGGATGGCGGGCAAGGCTTCCATGACAATGCGTTGCGCGCTCGTTTGGCCAATGATGCTGAGGCGGATCGCGGCCGACGTCAGATTGGTAATGAGCGCGGTGAGGTAGGCATCGAGCGTCGCACCCAGGTCGAGATCGTGCGCGGCAGCTGTCAAGCCAACGGCGACTGGATAGGCGACCCCGCCGCCAACCGCCGCATCGGCTGCATCAAATGCGGCGTTTCGCCAAGCGGCACCGATTGCGATCATGAAAGCATCGCCCTGAGCTGTTGTTTCGACAAACCGCTCGCGGCTGCCTGCAAGAGCGCGTGCGAGATCGTTGGCGTCGGCGAGTTTGGTCATATCCCCATCGCGTGACGCGCGCCAAGCCACTGCGAGAAGGATCGCATCGTTTCGCGGCGCACCGTGTACCAGAAGATGGGCAAGCCAACTTTGCAGCGCCGCCGCATCCGGCAGATCACCCGCCTCGACCGCCCATTCCAACGCATGGCTGTATGCGAAACTGCCAACCGGGAACGCCGGTGACAGCCAGATCATCAGCGGCAGCGAAGCGTGCGCGGCGTAGGCCGAATTCGTCAGCGTCACGGCGTACCTTCCTTTGGACTCCAAACGGGTGGCGGCCGTTTGCGCGGTGTCACCTCCTGCTCGTCGTCGTTGCCGTGATGATGGTGATGACCGCCCGCGTAGGCGCCGCCCTCTGGATTGAACGGCGCATCGATATGAGCAACTACCGCGCCGAGACCACGCACCATATCCTCGATCACGTGATCGCGGCGGATTACGAGCCGTTCACCATCGAGCATCGCCGGCAGATGCCGGTTGCCGAGGTGCCAAGCGACTCGCACGAGATGGCGCAAGTCATCGCAGCGAATCTCAGCCAGCGGTTCCGGCGCGGCGACGACTTCGATGTGCCGGCCGTCGTCCAAAACCAGTGCATCGCCCGCACGCAGCCGATACGCCTTCTCAAGATCCAGCAGGAACTCAAAACCCGTCTCGGTGCGCATGACGATGCGCCGCCGATGCCGCTGATCGAAATCGAGGATCACGCGATCTCCAACGGCGGCATCAATCCGGCTGCCGGCTGGTGCAACGGAGATGGCGCGGATCATCAGGGCTCGATCCAGGCCCGCGGGATCTCTAATGCGACTGCAAGTTGGGTGGCCTGCTCAAATGTCGGTATCAATCGGCGTG
>JANOOW010000587.1:0-9993 GCA_031421555.1 Hyphomicrobiaceae bacterium
CGGAAAATGCTTCTTCAGATCTTGAACTTCGAGAACATTCGTCATGCCGGCACCTTGGCCAGTGCCGGTTTCGTGTTTTCCGTTGCGGCTGGCTCGTACAGAAAGCAACTCACCGCCGTCACCGCATCGACTTGCGTCAACGCCGGAATGTCCTGGTCGCAGCGCCCGGCGATCCGTTCGGTACAACGGGGGTGGAACGGGCAACCCTTCGGCCGATTGTAGGGATGCGGAATGGAACCCTCGATGGTCTCGAGCTTCGAGCGCGGTATGGCGAGGATCGATGGGATCGATCGCAGCAACGCTTTGGTGTAGGGATGCTTCGGGTTGTGAAAGATTTGATCGACCGGACCGCGCTCTACGATCCGTCCAAGATACATGACGGCGACATCATCGGCCATCTCGGCGATCACGCCCATGTCATGCGTGATCAGGATAAGCGAGAGGCCGCGCTTACGCTGCAGCGAGCGGAGTAGATCGAGCACCTGCGCCTGCGTCGTCACATCGAGCGCGGTCGTCGGCTCGTCGGCGATCAGGATGCGTGGATCGCAGGCGAGCGACATCGCGATCATCACGCGTTGGCGCAGACCACCCGACAGCTGGAACGGATATTCGTCGATGCGGCGCTCGGGCTGGGGGATGCCCACCAGCCGCAGCAGCTCCAGGGTGCGGGCGCGCGCCGCCGCCTTGTTCGCCTTCGGATCGTGCACCAGAACTGCTTCGCCGATTTGATTGCCGACGGTGTAGTGAGCCGACAGAGACGTCATCGGCTCTTGGAAAATCAATGCGATTTCCTTGCCGCGAATGGCGCGCATCTCCGGCCCGGTCGGCTTCAGTTTCGCAAGGTCGACGGCCGGTGCATCGGGCCGGTTAAGCCAGATCTCTCCGGCAGCAATGTAGCCTGGCCGCTCGAGGATCTGCAGGATCGAGCGTGTGGTGACGCTCTTGCCGCAACCGGACTCGCCGACGATGCCGAGCGTTTTGCCGGGCAGCAGATCGAAGCTCGCGCCATCGACTGCCCGCACCACGCCCTCATCCTGGGGAAAATGCGTTTCCAGGTTGCGCACCGAAAGCAGCGGCGTCACGGATGTTCGGGGAGTTGCCTCAGCCATAGGGGTCCGCCGCGTCACGAAGTCCGTCGCCAAGGAAGTTGAATGCAAGAATTACGATGACGACCGGTACGGCAGCCATCAACAGCCAAGGCGCGACGGCCAGCGTCTGGATGCTCTGCGCGTCCTGCAGCAGGATGCCCCAGCTGATCGCCGGTGGCCGCAGGCCGAGTCCGAGGAAGCTCAAGCTGGTTTCGGATATAATCATCGCCGGTAACGCCAGCGAGACCGCCGCGATGATATGACTGGTGAAGGAAGGGAGCATGTGGCGGAAGATGATGCGCATGCGGCTCGCGCCCATCAAATCTGCCGCAACGATGAAATCCTCCTCGCGCAGCGACAGGAATCTGCCGCGCACCACGCGCGCAAGATCGGTCCAACCGATCAGTGAGATGATGATGGTGATGGCGAAATAGACCTGCGCCGATGACCACGTATTCGGCAAGGCAGCGGCAAGCCCCATCCACAACGGGATCGTCGGGATCGAGCGAACCAGTTCGATGAGACGCTGGATAGTGGTATCGACTGCACCTCCGTACAGCCCCGAGATGCCACCGAACAATATGCCGAGAAGCAAGCTGATGGTTACTCCGGCAAGCCCGATGAATAACGAAACGCGCGTGGCTACCATCAAGCGCGACCAGAGGTCACGACCTTGCACGTCGGTGCCGAGCAGGAATATTCCATTTTCCGGCGTCGAGGTATCGAATCCGAGAAAATGCCGATTGGCCGGTATGAAGCCAAACAGATTGTATGGGTACCCAGGGGCAAAGAACGTGATGTACACCTTGCGCGTGTCGTCGGTCTTATACACGAGCTTGAACGACTTCATGTCGCGCACGCCCTTGAGGCCGTGCACATAGGGGCGGAATGCACCGTCTGCGTCGAACCACGTGATTGTTTGTGGCGGAATGTAGCCGCGGCGGGAGTCGCTGGCCTCGGGGTCGGTGTACGCGAAGAAATCAGCGAAGATCGCGAGCAGATAAAACAGCGCGACGACGAACATGCTGAGCACGGCGAGCTTATGCTTCTTGAAGCGCCACCAAATAAGCTGACGCTGGGTCGCAACCGCAATCCGGTCCTCGCTAACCGCGCCTTCGGCTTTGGGGCCACGGCCGAGGAGGCGGCCAAGTATGCCACCGGTATCTGCGATGCTCATGTTTGATCCACCTGATGCCGGATGCGCGGGTCGATCCACATGAGGACGAGATCGGAAATGAAAGTGCCGACCACCGTCAGGGCGCCGAGCAGCAGCACGATGGTACCGGCTAGATACATGTCCTGGGCGATGAGCGCGCTCAGCAGCACAGGACCCACGGTTGGCAAACTCATAACCAGGCTGATGATGATGCTTCCCGAGACGAGGTAGGGAAACAGGTAGGCCAGCGTCGAGGCGAAGGGGTTGAGGGCGGCCCGCACCGGATACTTCAAAATCACGCGCATCTCGGTCAAACCCTTGGCGCGGGCGGTGACCACATAAGGCTTACGCAACTCATCGAGCAGGTTGGCGCGCATGATGCGGATCAGCTGCGCGGTGCCAGCGATCGCCAGAATGAGCGCCGGCAGCGGCAAGTGCCACATCAGGTCGGCTATCTTCGCCCAACCCCAAGGAGCGATTTCCATCTCGGCCGAGAACAGCCCGCCGACGTTCGCGCCAAACCACCGGAACGATAGGTACAGGATAACGAGGGCGAGCAGGAAATTCGGCACCGCCAAACCGATGAAGCCGAGCGTGGTGATCACGTAGTCGCCGATCGAGTATTGCCTGACGGCTGAATAGATGCCGATTGGTAAGGCCAGCCCCCAAGTCAGAAGCAGCGCTGCGAAGGACAGCACGACGGTCATCCAAATCCGGTCGCCAAGGACCTCGGCGACAGGGCGCTGCCACTCCATTGACTCGCCGAAATCGCCCTTCAGCAATCGGCCCATCCACTTGGCGTATTGCACCACGTAGGGCTGGTCGAGCCCGTACAGCAGCCGCAGGTTCTGCGCTTCAGCAGCCGACACCGATGACCCACTGGCGGATAGCCGTGAGATGTAGGCATCGACGAAATCGCCCGGCGGCAACTGGATGATGATAAACGACAGTACCGTGATCGCCCACATCGTGACGATCGCCAACAACAGCCGCCGGATCATGAAGGAGAGCATGAAGAAACTCGTGAGTGGTGAGTGGTGATATAACGCCCTATGCGTCGCGGCGTTGTTCAAGACTTCGGATCAGTGCGCGCAGCATATTGCTGATACTCACTACTTTCGCTTGAGCATCTTCAAGTGCCCCACCTTCGGCCAGCTTAAGGCGAGAAACGAGCAAGAGGTGTGTTTCCAATTCCCGGATAGACCCTTGTGCAACGCGAAGAAATTGGATGAAATTTCCGGTTTGATCCCGTCCGTATCCTTCCGCGATGTTGGCCGGGACCGAGACCGCGGCTCGTCTGATTTGGGATGTCATTCCGTAGATTTCTTCACGCGGAAAAGCCGCAGTCAGCCGACAGCAATCCTCAGCCAAAATAATTGCCAACTGCCAGACCTCTAGGTCCTGATAGGAGGTAATTTGGCTCCGACCACTCACGACTGACCACTCACCATCTCACCCTCTTCACTCTTTGAAAAACCAAGTTTCCGGATGCGAACCGCCGGGGGTGCGGCAATGCTGGGCGATGCACACACGGCTTGGGATGTTGCCGAGTTTGTTGTTGGCGATGCGCACGCCCATCAATGCTGGCGACTGACCAACGGTGCCGATGCCGTACTGCTGATCGACGATGATCTTCCAGATCTCTTGCGCGGTCTTGATGCGTTCGGCTTCCTTCTGGCCGCCGGCCGAAGCGTACAGCTCATAAATCTTCAGCCAGTTCGGATCATCGGGCTTGCGGCCTTGCTTGCCGCCGGAGGCATACCATTGAGCGAACTCAGGCCCCATGAAAGCTTCCGTCGGATCGGTCGCGATGGCGTGGCGCGGGAACAGATAAAGAATTTCGGTGCCGCCGTTGGTCCAGATCTGGATGTGATGATCGTTGTTGCGCGTCCGGGTGAAGGCGAGGCTGCGCTCCATTTCCTTCGACTCAGCCCAGATGCCGATTTTGCGCCATTGCTGCGCGATCATTTCGCCGTGTTGCGGCCAAGGCATGAATGCCTTCACCGCCTGGATCTGGATGCGTAACCGCTCGCCGTTATCGGTGCGAACACGGAAGCCTTCGCTGTCTTTCTTCGTGAGTCCGATCTTGTCCAGCATTGCGTTTGCTTGAGCGAGATCGAGCGTCGACCACTTGGTGCGCCACTCCTTACCAGGGAAATAGGGGCTGTCTTCGCCTGGAACTGCGGAACCCGGCGTGCCGACGCCCAGGAAGAACGTTTCGTTCAGCTGGTTGCGATCGATGCCCATCGACAAGGCGCGGCGGAAGTCGGCGTTGGCCAGCCACTTGCCGATTTCGGGATCGGCCCGATAGCTGGTGTTGATCTGCAACGTCGTGTCCGAGCCGTTGATCGCGGTGTCGAGATGGACGGTATAGTTGCCCTTTTTCTGGTTCTCGATGATGACGGGCAGCTTGCCGAGATCGATGTGCCGCTCTTGCAGGTCGTACTCGCCGGCGATCGCCCGCAGGTTCAAGATTTCCGTGTCTTGCGACAGCGTCATCACGATGCGATCGAGGTATGGCAACTGGTTGCCCGCGGTATCGACCACGTAATAGTACGGGTTGCGTTCGAGCACCCAAGTCGGTGTGCTGATCGGACGAGTGGTGCGCCAGGCGCCAAGCGTCGGCACCTCGACGTTAAGCGACCAGTCCTTCTTGAAGTGGATCAGCTTGACCCAATTCTCATAGCCCTCTTTCTTGGCGATCTCGTTCACCGCCTCGGCAGAAGAATACTTTGGCAGGTACTGCTTCAAGTAATGTTTCGGGGCGTAGGCACCAAAGGTGAAGCCTTGGCTCTGGCGAACCGACTGACCGCCACCGATCAGCGTGTCGCCAGCGAGCAGGTCATAGAACAGGAAGTACGGATCTTCGAACTCGAACTTGACAGTGGTCTCGTCAACTTTGACCACCTTGCCCGGCTTGCCATTGATGATCATGTCGGGGATCGGAGTCGGCACGATATCCCTGTTCGAATACAGGTCCTCGAACCAGAACACGAAATCGTCGGCGGTGAACGGGGCGCCGTCCGACCATTTCATGCCCTTGCGCAGGCTGATCGTATAGACCTTGCCGTCGGCGCTCATTTCCACGCCCTTCGCCACGCTGGGCACGATCTTGGTGCCGGTGTGATCCCAGAACATGAGCTTGTCGGAAGCGTTGATGCGGTTGCCATTCTCGACGTCGCCGGGGCCAGTGAAACCGCGCCGCCAAGTGCCGCCGTACTTGCCGACCGAATGCACCGGCTTCAACACGAGCGGCTCAGCTGGAATGCGATCTTTCACTGCTGGCAGCTTGCCAGCCTTTACCAGCTCAGCCAGTTGCGGCGCTTCCTTGAACTCCTTCGGCTGCGCGGCCGGATCGGTGACGATCGACGCGCCTTCGAGCTTGCCGACCAGGCCGGACGATTGCAGCCCGGTCTGTGCGTGGGCCGTGCTCACTAGGGCGACCGGCGCCAAGCCAATGGTAACAGCGAGTATCTTCGCAACAAGGTGCGTCGTGGAGCTTCGCATGGGTTTCCCTCGAAGGTTGACGTGGCGCTCTTTGGGTGGCGCCATCGACGTTCAGCAGTTCGGTTTATGTCTCATACAGTGCGCGCCAAAAAATTGGATGTCGAGCCATCTCAAAGCACGGCGAGCATGCCGCCATCGACATAGATGATTTGGCCGTTGACGTAGTCCGACGCACCCGATGCCAGGAACACCACCGTGCCGGCCAACTCGTCCGGCCGCCCCCAGCGTTTCGACGGCGTGCGTCCTTTCACCCAGGCGTCGAACGCCGGGTTATTGATCAGTGCCGTGTTCATCTCGGTAATCATGTAACCGGGGCCAATCGCGTTGGCTTGGATACCGTGCTCGGCCCACTCGGCAGCCATCGCCTGCGTCAACATTTTGATGCCGCCCTTCGCCACCGTATATGGCGCGACCGTCGCGCGGGCGAGCGCACTCGTCAGCGATCCGATGTTGATGATCTTGCCACGGCCGCGCTTGATCATGCGCTTTGCCGCTTCCCGGCCGATGACAAATGCGCTCGTCAGGTTGGTGTCGATCACGCGTTGCCAATCCGCCGTGTCGAGTTCGATCATCGGCTTGCGAAACTGGATGCCGGCATTGTTGACTAGAATATCGACGTCGATCCCCTTGGCATCGAGTTCGTTGAACACGCGCACCACGCCGGCTTCCGAGGTGACATCGAAGGCCGCTGCTTCGGCCTGGTGGCCAGCGTCACGGAATTGCGCCACCGCAACGTCGACCTTTGCCGGATCGGTGCCGTTGAGGATGAGCCGGGCGCCAGCGTTCGCCAGCCCCTCCGCCATGGCGCGTCCCAGTCCGCGTGACGAGCCGGTAACAAGGGCCGTTCGGCCGGTCAGATCAAATAGCGGGTTGCTCACGGCGGACCTCATGCGTTGGTTCGGCGGACGGTCAGGTCCGCGCGTTCGAAGACGGCAGGCAGAAGGTCGACACCGAGGCCGGGGCCTTCCATTGGATAGACGTATCCGTTCTTGATCACTGGCATGGCCGTGACAAGTTCATTGTACCAGCCGGTGTAGAACGCGCGCACGGATTCCTGGATCAGCGTATTCGGCTGACTGAAGGATGTGTGCACGGCGGCGATGAACCCGATCGGGCCGATGCAATCGTGCGGCGCGAACGGGCGGTGGAATGTCTCGGCCAGCGAGGCGATCTTGCGGCCCTCGGTCAGCCCGCCGGTCCAGCACAGATCGACCATCACGACGTGGACGGCGTCGCGCTCCAGAAAATCTTTGTAGGGCCAGCGCGAACCAAGTGTCTCGCTCGCGCACACCCAGACGTTGGTCGAACGCGCGTACTCGGCCAACGCTTGCGGCGAGTTCATCTTGATCGGATCTTCATACCAAGTCGGCTTGTACTGCTCGAGTTCCTTGGCGATCTGCTTGGCGGCCGGCAAGTTCCACAGCGAGTGGAACTCGACCATGATCTCCATCTTGTCACCTACTGCCTTGCGGATCTTCTCGAACGGCTCGACCGCCTTTTTCATTTGGGCGGCGGTGATAAACAAGCCTTCGTTCTCTTGCGCGGGCGGGTCGAATGGCCAGATCTTCATCGCCGAGATACCGCTCTCGAGTAGGCTTTCGGCGACAGCATCGGCGCGCGTCATGAAGCCATTCAGGTCTTCGTACGGCCCCTCGGACTCGCCGACATTCCAGTTCGAAACCGGTTTGATGTTGTTGGAGCGCACATAGTTGTAGCCGGCGCAGGTATTGTAGATCCGCTGCTTCTCGCGGCACAGGCCACCCAACATCTGGTGCACCGGCTGGTTACAAACCTTGCCGAACAGATCCCACAAGGCGATGTCGACGGCGGATGCTGCGCGATACTCCACGCCAGTTGACGATTGCGCCATCGGTAGATTGACCATCTCGCGATGGATCGCCTCGATGTGCAGCGGATTGCGGCCGATCAACCGCATCGCGAGCGTATCGTGAAGGTGAGCCTCGACAGCTCCCGCGCCGTAAAATGTTTCGCCGAGCCCGATGATGCCGGCGTCGGTATGGATGCGCACCCACAATACGTTTGCGAACTCTTTCGTGCGCAGCGTCTCGACGCCAGTGATTTTCAAGGCCCGCCTCCCGGTGGACTGTTGTAGTAAGCCGCGCATCTAAAAGGTGCGCTTGTAAAATATCACAACATGTTTAGGTTCGCTTGGCAATGCGAAACACCGACGGGTCCGCTTCGAGGATGTGCAGTGGCCAGACAATCCAGCCCGGTCAAACTTGTGACGCCCGCGACGCGCGTCGAAGCCAGCCGCCGCGATCGCATCAATCTGTTCGAGCTTGCCTACCAGCGGATCGAGGAGCTCCTCGTTTCATGCCAGCTGCGGCCAGGGCGGTTTCTGACAACGCAAGATCTGCAAGACCTTACCGGCTTCGGGCGCACACCCGTTCATCATGCGGTCAACCGGCTTGCCGCGGACACGCTGATCATTGTCCGTCCGCGTCACGGCCTGCAAATCGCACCAATCGATCTGGCGCGCGAGCGGGTGCTGTTGCGTCTGCGCTGTGACATTGAAAGGTTCGTGATCCAGCTGGCGGCCGAGCGTGCCAGCGCGTCGAATCGCAACCAAATGTTGCACATCGAGCGCCTTTTGCGCGAGAAGCGCGCATCGCTGACTCTAGCAAAGTTCAATGCGCTGGACCGTGGCATCGATGCACTGATCCTCGACGCTGCCAGCGAGCCATTTCTCGAGCACACGCTACGGCCGCTGCATACGATCTTTCGGCGGATCGGCTTTATTCATCACGCCTATATGCCCGGACATGCCAAGCTTCACGAAACGATCGATCGCCATATCGCGGTTCTCAATGCCATCGCCAATCGCCGTGCCAATCGTGCAGTCGCGGCGTCGGACGCATTGATGGATTTTGTCGATGGCATGTTCGACACGATGGAAGGCGAAATCGATCCGGCACTGCTCGATTGCAGCATCGAACGGTTGATGACTTTGTAGAGCCACATTGGGGTGCGGGATGCGCATAGCGTTTCATGGTGAGAATGCGGCTTCGTTCGCCGAAGGCTTCGAGAGCTTGGCCGGCGATGGCGCCCAGGTCAGTGTACTGCCCGACGTGTTGGCCACCGGGGCAGATCGAGCGTGCTACGCCGATGCGGAATACATCGTCGGCGTGAAGTTCGATGCAAGCTTGCCCGTGCCATCGGGGCTGAAGCTTTTTCACGTGCCCGGTGCGGGATACGACGCCGTCGATCTGCAGTTGCTCCCCGCTTCGGCAACCGTCTGCAATTGCTTCGGGCACGAACAGGCGATCGCCGAGTACGTCATGTCGGCGATCTTGATGCGGCATGTTCCAATAGCCGATGCCGATCAGCGGTTGCGCAGAGGCGACTGGAAATACTGGGCCGGCGCGTTGGATCGTGTGCACGGCGAACTGGCCGGCAAAACAATCGGATTGCTCGGCTTCGGACATATAGGTAAGGCGATCGCGGCACGGGCGAAGGCGTTCGAAATGCGCGTGCATGTGGCCAATCGAAGTGCGGTCTCGAGGTCCAGTATCGTGGACGAAGCGTGCACGCTCGACCGCCTAAGCGCGTTCTGGGGCACGGCCGATTACATCGTGGTATCGGTGCCGTTGGCAGCAGAAACCAACGGGATCGTCGGCCTCGAAGCGTTCGCGGCGATGCGTCCGGACGCCGTTGTGATTAATGTCGGCCGCGGGCCCACGGTCGATGAGCGGTCACTTTACGCCGCTTTGAAGAGTGGCCGGATCGCGGGCGCCATCATCGACACGTGGTACGCGTATCCCGGTCCCAACAACGCAAGTCCGCAGCCATCGTTGTTGCCGTTCAACGAACTGTCGAACGTGGTGATGACGCCGCACATGTCGGGGTGGACTCACGGCACGATCCGCCGGCGACAGCAAACCATCGCCGGCAACATCGTTCGAGCGGCGCAAGGCAAGCCCTGCGAAAACGTCGTCAGGCATGGACCCGCGTAAATTACACCAGTGAGCGCAGCAGTTCCGACCGCTGCTTGGCGCCGGCCAGCACGTACAGGTGGTCGGCGCCGGTGAGAACGAACCGCGCGCCGCCCTTCACATAGTGCGATGCCAGCTCGCGATCATAGACGCCGCCCATGCCGAGCGCCTTGCCGTTGGCGCGGCAGGCAGCGCCGACCGTTTCGTACGCTTCCCTGATCTGCGCGTGGCCCATTTGGCCGCTGATACCAAGATCAGCCGATAAATCCGAGGTGCCGATCAAAAGCGC
>JANOOW010000588.1:0-6190 GCA_031421555.1 Hyphomicrobiaceae bacterium
GTCGACGCCCTGCTCTGCCTGCTCGATCAACGTCTCGAGGAAGATCTCGATGTCGAGCTTGTCCGGATCGCCGTTGACCTTCTCGAGGCACTGATAGATCGGCACCGTGCCGATCGGCACCGGCGAGTTGCGTAAAATCCACTCGCGCGTGTTGTGGATGTTGCGACCGGTCGACAGGTCCATCACCGTGTCGGCGCCCCAGCGGATCGACCACGCCATCTTGTCGACCTCCTCCTCGACGGACGAGGTGACCGCCGAGTTGCCGATGTTGGCGTTGATCTTCACCAAGAAGTTGCGGCCGATGATCATCGGCTCGACTTCGGTGTGGTTGATGTTGGCCGGGATCACGGCGCGGCCGCGGGCAACTTCATCGCGCACGAACTCCGGCGTGATGTGCTCGGGGATCGATGCGCCAAAGCTTTCGCCGTCCGCGATTGCGGCTCTGGCACGGGCGAGCGCTTCGGTGCGGCCAAGGTTTTCGCGGTGCGCGATGTAGATCATTTCCTTGGTGATGACACCGGCGCGGGCAAACTCGAGCTGCGTGACGGGGGCGTCGCCAACCGCGCGAAATGGCTTCACCTTGGCCGGAAAATCGCGGGCCAGCGCCTTGCCGCTTACGCTGCCGTTGTCCTCTGGCTTGATATCTCGGCCGGCATACTGCTCAACGCCGCCGCGTGCCTTGATCCAGGCTTCGCGATGACGGGGCAGGCCTTTCTCCAGGTCGACCGTGGCGTCGGTCTCGGTGTAGGGGCCGGACGGATCGTAGACGCGGAACGGCGGCTCGTTGGCTTCCGGCTGCAGCACGATCTCGCGGAAAGGCACCAATACGTCTGGATGACCCGCTGGCGCATCATAGATCTTGCGTGAGCCGAAAATCGGACCGGTCGTTACCTTCGGCAGCATAAGATCCTGCGTGCGGGTCATCTTGTTCATGTGAGATTCTCCTTTGAATGATTGCGCACGCCGCCGTGGCGTCGATGCAGGCGCGGGTTAGCGATTGAGGGGACGCTTGGCTGGCCTGCCCGGCAGAGCACCGTAAATGGCCTGGGCCCAATCCGCCGAAATCGTCTCGGGCACGATACTGGTCGTCAGGATTTGAGCGAGGGTGGCGTTCGAGGCGAGGACGATGGCAACGCCGCGCACGATGCCGGGCAAACCCGATATCTCGATGCAGCGAGCGATCCCGCCGTATTGGTAGGGGTCCGCGAGATTGGCGAGGTCGGAGCTGCCGTGCAGGCTGACGCGGACCATTGCCCGCTGGCGGCTCAGCACGCGGAGAACTCGCAGCGCCTCGGTATTGGGCAAGCCCGCGCGCAACATGACGAGGTCGTAGGGCCGCGTCGTGTAGCCCAGCATATCGAGCGCTTCATCAGCCGACGTCGCGCGCTCGATCGCACTGGCGCCGTACCGCTTGAGCACGTTCGTGACGATGTCCGCAATGCCCGGCTCGTGGTCGGCCAGCAGGATGTTGGCTGCCACCAACACCCCGCGAAGCTGCTCCGCGCTAGCGGTTTGCATATCGCTCGACAAGCCCATGTCCGTCCCTTCGCCGGCATGATCCGGATCAGGTCCTAAGGGTGGCAGGGCAGCATATAGCCCTATCTCAGCCGGCTACTGCCGACCCCCCTCGGAACAGCCGTCAGTTTGAAGCAAACGAACCTCGAATGCAATGGCGCTGTGGCTCATGCAGCTTTGGCGATCGCGTCCTCGTGCACGGCCATGCTTTCATCGTCCAGACCGGCGCGCGACGTTGGTAGCCTGATGCGCGCCCTCGTGCCTTCGCCCGGTGCGCTCGTCAGTTCGAAGCTGCCGCCGTGAAGCTCGGCAATTTGCCGCACGATAGGCAGGCCGAGGCCTGACCCGCGCGTGGGTTCGGCATGCGGATTGTGGGCTCGCTCGAACGGCAGCATGACGCGAGCGAGATCGCCAGGCGCGATCCCGGGCCCGTCATCGCTGACGACGATGTCGATGCCGTGCCATGCCGGCCGCGCGACATCGATTTTTACGACGCCACCACGGCGGCCGTAGCGCACGGCGTTGTTCACGAGGTTGAGCAGCGCCTGGAACAGCGCACGCTCATCGCCCCGGATCGATGGCGGCTCGCCATGAATGACGACCTCTACTGTGACTTGCCGCTCGCGGGCTTCCACCTCGATGTACCGGGTCGCACGGTGCGTTATTTCATCGAGCCAGAAGACACCTTCGAAATAGAACTACAATCAAAGTTGTTGCTTAAGGAAATGGCGACGCTTCAACGGCATCATCGACTTTCCGCGCACAAAAAAGCCCTCTGCTGGCAACAGCAGAGGGCTTTTAGCATGCTAGTTTGCATCGATTATTGAGCCGGCTTCTTTTCTTCTGTCTTGCCCTTGACCGCTTCCTTGGCCCTCTCGACGCCCGCCTTGGTGGCGTCAGATGCCTTCTTTGCGGCAGCTTTCGTCGCGTCCGACGCCTTTTCAAACATTGTCTTTGGGGCCTCGGCGTACTTGTAGGGCTGGACGGCGGCCAGGATTTCCTTCGTCGTATCCAGCGTTATCGTGCGCTTGCCGTCCTTCGTGCCGAAGGTGAGAGCCTTGTGTGCCACGCCAATCTTCTTTTCACCGACGCCAAGTGTGCCGCCGACGCCGATGATCACGGTATCGATCTTGTGAGCACCAGACGCCATGATGAGGTCCTCGATGTCGCCGATCAGTTCGCCAGCCTTGTTGAACACTTTGGCGCCGATCAAGCGTTCTTTGGCGCTGTACTGGTCGACCTGCTGGCCTTTGTAGAAAACGCCGCTCGGGATCGTTACCGGCTTGGCGTTGGGCGCTGCAGGTGGCGTAACAGGGGAGGACGGGGCTGGCGTGGCCGCCGCATCCGGTGCCTTCTGCTGGGCAAATGCCGCGAAGCTGGAGCTCATGGCGACGATGGCCGCCAAACTTAGGATTGTCTTGTTCATAGTTCGCCTCGATGGTGTTGGAAAGCCTGCCGGTCTGCTGCAGTTAGGCCCGTTACGCGACGCCATCAAGTCAATACGAGCGCATGCCGATGAATAGTGCATGCAACTGGTGTTTTGATCTTGATTTGGCTATACCAATTTGGGGACGAACGTACTTCGTTCCCCAATCTGGTTTGCTCTGCTCAGACCGGGTTGGTAAACTATACCGAAGTCGCGCGTGGCAGCAGAAATGCGCCGCGGCGGCAGAATGCGTTCGGGCGCATGCCGCATGGCACGCCGAAGCTTGAGAGATATCGCCAGTGATCGAGAACGACAAGAGCCTGCCGCCGGACGAGCCGCCGCCCCCGAAGGGTCCCGGTGGTCCCACCGGTCCAAGCGACATCCGCCCGGTGCAAATCGTCGACGAGATGCGCAAGAGCTACCTCGATTACGCGATGAGCGTGATCGTCAGCCGCGCGTTGCCCGACATCCGCGACGGGTTGAAGCCGGTGCACCGGCGCATTCTGTTCGGCATGAGCGAGCTTGGCCTCGAACCGAACAAGAAGCACGTCAAATGCGCCCGCGTCGTCGGCGAAGTGATGGGCAAGTACCATCCGCACGGCAACCTCGCGATCTACGACGCACTCGTCCGCATGGCGCAGGATTTCTCGATGCGCGTACCGCTGGTCGATGGCCAGGGCAACTTCGGTTCGGTCGATGGCGATCCGCCCGCAGCCGACCGTTACACCGAGTGCCGGCTGGCACGGGTCGCGACGACGCTTCTCGATGATCTCGACAAGGACACGGTCGAGTTCGTCGATAATTACGATGGTACGCTTGCCGAGCCGAGTGTGATGCCGGCCAAGTTTCCGAACCTGCTGGTCAACGGCGCCGGCGGTATCGCCGTCGGCATGGCGACCAACATTCCGCCGCACAATTTGGGCGAAGTGATCGACGCCTGCCTCGCCCATCTCGACAACCCGGATATCACGATCGAAGAGCTGTGCCAGATCGTGCCCGGCCCGGACTTTCCAACCGGCGGTCTGATCCTCGGCCGCGGCGGCATCCTGTCGGCCTATCACAAGGGTCGTGGCTCGATCATCATGCGGGCAAAGGTGCACGTCGAGCAGCTCCGCAAGGATCGCGAGGCGCTGATCGTCACCGCGATCCCGTACCAAGTGAACAAGAAAGTTCTGCAGGAAAAGATTGCCGATCTCGTCCGTGAAAAGCGCGTCGAGGGCATCTCGGACCTGTGGGACGAGAGCAATCGCGAAGGCATGCGCATCGTCATCGAACTGAAGCGCGATGCGGTTGCCGATGTCGTGCTCAATCAGCTGTGGCGGTTCTCGGATCTGCAGACGACGTTCGGCGCCAACATGCTGGCCATCAACGGCGGACGCCCCGAACAGCTCAACCTGAAAGACATGGTTTCGGCCTTCACGGCCTTCCGCGAGGAAGTTGTATCCCGGCGCATCAAGTTCCTGCTGAACAAATCTCGCGACCGCGCGCACGTATTGGTTGGCCTTGGCATCGCCGTTGCCAATATCGACGACGTGATCGCGCTGATCCGCAAGGCGCCGTCGCCTTCGGAAGCAAAAGACCAGCTGATGTCGCGCGATTGGCCGGCCAAGGACATGGCGCCTTTGCTAGAGCTCATCGCCGACCCGCGGAGCAAGATTTCGGCCAACGGCACCATGCGGATGTCGGCCGAGCAAGCCCAGGCGATCCTCGATCTGCGGCTGCAACGTCTGACGGCGCTGGGCCGCGACGAAATCGGCGACGATCTCAAGAAGATCGCCGGCGAGATCAAGGAATTCCTCCAGATCCTGTCGTCGCGCACCCGCATCGTCGACATCATCAAGGGTGAGCTCGACAGCATCAAGACGCAGTATGCGACGCCCCGTCAGACCGAGATCGTCGAAATGGAGGGCGAAGTCGACGACGAGGATCTGATCCAGCGCGAAGACGTCGTTGTCACCGTCAGCTTGAAGGGCTACATCAAGCGCGTTCCGCTCTCGACCTATCGTGCCCAACGCCGTGGCGGTAAGGGCCGCTCCGGGGTGACGACGCGGGAGGAAGATGTCGTCACGCGGCTGTTCATGGCGTCGACCCATACGCCCGTGCTGTTCTTCTCGTCGCGCGGCATGTGCTACCGCATGAAGGTGTGGCGGTTGCCGGTCGGCACGCCGCAAAGCCAAGGCAAGGCGCTGATCAACTTGCTGCCGCTGACCCAAGGCGAAGTTATCACCTCCATTCTGACCTTGCCGGAGGACCCGGCCGGCTGGGCCGATCTCGAGCTGATGTTTGCCACCCGCAAGGGCAACGTCCGCCGCAACTCGCTGGGCGACTTCGAGAGCATCAACCGTAATGGCAAGATCGCCATGAAGCTCGACGAGGGCGACCAGATCGTCGACGTTGCGATCTGTTCGGTGAAGGACGACGTGCTGCTGACCTCGGCCAATGGCCAGTGCATCCGGTTCTGCGCCGAAGATGTGCGCCTGTTCAAGGGCCGCGATAGCGACGGCGTACGCGGCATCCGTTTGGCTGAAGGCAACACCGTCATCTCGATGGCGATTTTGCATCACATCGAGGCGACGCCGGCAGAGCGCGTGGCCTATATCAAATTGGCATCGGCGCAACGGCGTGCGCTCAATGTCGAAGAGGCTGAGGTTGTGGTCGAGCCGGAGGCGGATGCCGAGCCGATCGAGGGCGAAGCCAATCTCACGCCGGAACGCATCGCAGAACTGGCCGCCGCCGAGCAGTTCGTCCTGACGATATCCGAGCGCGGCTTCGGCAAGCGGTCGTCGTCCTACGACTATCGGATCTCCGGCCGCGGCGGCAAAGGCATCGCCGCCATGGTCGTCAACGATCGCAACGGAGCGCTGATCGCGTCGTTCCCGATCGAGGCGACCGACCAGCTCCTGCTTGTCACCGACGCTGGCCAATTGATCCGCTGTCCGGTCAAGGAGGTCCGCATCGCCAGCCGTAACACGCAAGGCGTCCGCGTCTTCAAGACCGATAGCGCCGAGAAGGTCGTTTCCGTCGAACGCATCCGCGACGACGGCACGGTCGAGGTCGAAGGTGATGCCGGTGGTGCGGGTGAAGGTGGTGAGGGCGCGATCCCGTAGGGTGCATCAGCGGGGCGTGTTGCGCCACGATGTTGGCCGGTCGCGCGGTGGGTTTCGTGGTGCAATACGCGAAGACGCTATTGCACCCTACGAGCCGGCCTCCCGCTGCCTTTCCGGAAGCCGAATGAGCGGCTATCCGGGA
>JANOOW010000589.1:0-6943 GCA_031421555.1 Hyphomicrobiaceae bacterium
AATCTTCTGATTGTAGGCGCCGACCTCCGGCATTGTGGCAAGCAGGCCATCGATGTCTGCGAAGATTGCGCGCATGTTGGCTTCCGACACTGGGCTCTCGACGACGACGACCAATTCTGGCTTATTCGACGACGCGCGGACCAGGCCCCAAGTGCCATCCGCGAGCGTCACCCGTACGCCATTCACGGTGACCAAGTCGCGGATCTTTTGCCCTGCAATCATCCCCCCCGAACCGTGTACCTTGGTGTAGTGCTCGACCACACGGTCGACCACACCGTACTTTTTCTCGTCGTCGCAATGCGGCGACATGGTGGGAGAGCCCCACGTTTTCGGCAACGCGCGCTGCAGATCGGCCATTGTGCGTCCGCCGGCGCGATCCAGCATGTCAAGTACTGCGAGGCCGGCGATGAGACCATCGTCATAGCCGCGGCCCAACGGTGGCTGGAAGAAGAAGTGTCCTGATTTCTCGAAGCCGACGAGAGCTTTCATCTCGTGCGTGTGCCGCTTCATGTAGCTATGGCCAGTCTTCCAGTACGTCGTGGTTGCACCGTTTGCCGCGAGAACCGGGTCGGTGACGAACAGACCTGTGGACTTCACATCGGCGACGAACTTTGCGTTCTCATATATTGCCGACAGGTCGCGCGCGAGCATGACACCCACCTTGTCGGCGAAAATCTCGTGACCCTCGTTGTCGACGACACCGCAGCGGTCGCCGTCACCGTCGAAGCCCAAGCCGACATCGGCCTTATGCTTGATGACCGCTTCCGCCATCGCGTGCAGCATCTTCATGTCTTCCGGATTTGGATTGTAACGCGGGAACGAATGGTCCAGCTCGACGTCGAGCGGGATCACCTCCGCGCCGAGCGCCTCCAGCACTTGTGGTGCGAAGGCGCCCGCTGTGCCGTTGCCGCATGCGGCGACGACGCGCAGCTTGCGCTTGAGTTTCGGCCGGTCGGTCAGCGACGCAATGTAGCGCTGAGCGAAGTCCGGCACGAAGATATAGCGGCCGCCGACCCGGGTCTGGGCGCGGCCACTCAGCACGATTTCCTTTAGCGCGGTCATTTCGTCCGGACCGAACGTCATGGGCCGGTTCATGCCCATCTTGATGCCGGTCCAACCGTTGTCATTATGGCTGGCGGTGACCATCGCAACGCCTTCGACGTCGAGATCGAACTGGGCAAAGTAGGCCATCGGCGACAATGCGAGGCCGATGTCATGCACTTCCGCGCCACCCGCCATCAAGCCCATCATCAAAGCCTGTTTGACCGAAGCCGAGTACCAGCGAAAATCGTGACCAACGACGAAGCGCTTTGGAATGCCTTTCTCGGCAAACAACGTCGCCAATCCCAGCCCGATGGCATTCAGTCCCATCAGGTTGATTTCCTCAGGGAACAACCAGCGCGCGTCGTACTCGCGGAAGCCGGTAGGCTTGACGAGCGGCAAACGCTCGAAGTCTGCGGTGTTCGGCTTCAAGTCAGCGCGCGGCGTCGGGAACATCGAGATTGCCCTTTTCGGTTAACCATGAGATTCTGTCGCGGCAGGTTTACCGGATCGCTGACGAAGCGCCAAGGCCAGCTTTAGGTTCTAGCTTTCCGGCGCGTCATGCCTGTCCCGGCGCGTCAGCGCACTTGACTGGTACCCCCCTTCCGGTGTGTGTCTCGTTTCATGAAATTCCTAGATCAGGCAAAGATTTACATCCGCTCCGGCGACGGGGGTAATGGCTCCGTGTCATTCCGCCGCGAGAAATTCATCGAGTTCGGAGGGCCCGACGGTGGCGACGGCGGGCGCGGTGGCAATGTCATCGTCGAGTGTGTCGGCAACTTGAACACGCTGATCGACTACCGTTATCAGCAGCATTTTAAGGCGCAGAGCGGTGGTGGTGGCATGGGACGCTTGCGTGCCGGCGCGGGCGGGAACGACTGCATCATCAAGGTGCCGCCAGGCACGCAAATTTTCACCGAGGACCAGGAGACGATGCTTGCCGACCTCAAGGAGGTGGGTGAGCAAGTCGTGCTGGCGCGCGGTGGCAATGGTGGTTTCGGCAACGCGCACTTCAAGGGACCGTCGAACCAGGCGCCGCGTCACGCTAATCCGGGGCAAGAGGGCAAGGAGATGACGATCTGGCTTCGCCTGAAGCTGATCGCCGACGCCGGCCTTGTCGGCTTGCCGAATGCCGGCAAATCGACATTTCTTGCGACGGTGTCCGCCGCCAAGCCAAAAATCGCCGACTATCCGTTTACCACCTTGCATCCCAATCTCGGTGTCGTTCGCGCCGGCTCGGTCGATTTCGTGCTGGCCGACATTCCCGGCTTGATCGAGGGTGCGTCTGAGGGTGCGGGCCTCGGCACGCGGTTTCTCGGCCACGTCGAGCGCTGCCGTGTGATCCTGCATCTCGTCGATGCAACCGAAACGGAGATGGATGTCGCGACGGCGTACAAGACCGTGCGTCGGGAACTGAAGGCCTACGGTGGCGAACTGGTGGACAAGAAGGAAATTGTCGCGCTGTCGAAGTGCGATGCCGTCGATCCCGATTCATTGGCGGAACGGGTCGAAGCACTGCGCAAGGCTGCCCGCAAGAAGCCGCTGATCCTATCTGCCGTCGCTGGCATCGGGGTAAAGGACGCACTGTTCGCACTTACCCGCGAAATTTCCCGCGCCGACGCTGCCGAGCACGAAGGCGAGGACAAAGAGAGCTGGCATCCATGAGTGGAGCTGCGCACTTCGTTCCTGGCCCCGAACTGGCCGCGATGCTTGTCCAGATCGATGAGCAACGGGCACGGATCGATGGCGTGCGTGCAAGGCGGCCGGACCTGTGGCCGCTCGTACTTCAAAAGCTGAAGCTGCGGTGGACGGCCGATAGCAATGCCATCGAGGGTTCGACACTAAGCTTCGGCGAGACCAAGTTTTTCATCGAACAAGGACTGACGGTCGAGGGTAAGCCGCTCAAGGATTTCCTCGACGCGCGGAACCATTGGGAAGCGCTCGATCTGCTGTTCGATGTCGTGGTGGCCAGGCAACCCGTCACGCCGGGGTTGCTAAAGGAACTAAATGCTCTGATCCTGCGCGGGGTCGACGCGACTGCGGTCCCTGGCGCAAAGGGGCAGCTTGCCGGCAAGTCAGCCGTGGCTGGCGAATTCAAATCGCAACCCAACCACGTCTTGCAGCCCGACGGCACCATCCATCGCTATGTCGAGCCGATTCAAGTTGCGTCCGAAGTAGAGGCGCTATGCAAGGCGATCGAGATGCCGGACGCCGGTGTTCATCCGGTGATGATTGCTGCATTCGCACACTACGATTTCGTGCGCATCCACCCCTTTGACGACGGCAATGGCCGCGGTGCGCGCATTCTGATGAACCTGATACTGCTGCGCCACGGCTATCAACCTGCGGTCGTGCCGCTACGATTGCGGCGGCATTACCATGATGCCCTCGCGCTGGCAGATCGTGGCCAATTGGATCAGTTCGTTCAGTTCATCGCCGGCTGTATTCACGAAACACAGTCGGCCATCCTCACTGATCTCGAAACATGAGCAGCCTAAGCCCAAACATACGGCCCGAGTGGGCGGCGGCGAAACGCATTGTCGTCAAGATCGGCTCGGCGCTGCTGGTGGATCGCGTTACCGGCCGCCTGCGCGCTACGTGGCTCAATTCTCTCGCCGACGACGTTGCAGCACTTTGCGGCGACGGCAAGGAAGTCATCCTGGTGTCGTCAGGTGCGATCGCGCTCGGCCGGCACGCGCTGGGACTGCCGAAGGGGCCCCTTGAACTCGAGCAGAGCCAAGCGGCCGCCGCTGTCGGCCAGGTATCGCTTGCGCATGCTTATCAGAACGTATTCCAGGCGCGTGGATTTGCGATTGCGCAGATCCTGCTCACGCTTGGCGATACGGAAGAACGCCGCCGCTATCTCAATGCCCGGCGCACGATTGAAATGTTACTTGCGCATAAAGCGGTCCCCGTCGTGAACGAGAACGATACGGTGGCGACTTCTGAGATTCGCTACGGCGACAACGACCGGCTATCGGCGCGCGTCGCCTCGATGGTGAGCGCGGATTGCCTCGTGCTGCTCTCCGATATCGACGGACTATATACCGCGCCACCGGGCATCGATCCGTCCGCAACGCACATTCCGCTCGTCACGGCGATCACGCCCGGGATCGAGGCGATGGCCGGTGATGCCGGCACCGAGCTCTCGAAGGGCGGCATGAAGACCAAGGTCGAGGCGGGCCGCATTGCGATGGCGGCCGGTACCGACATGGTGATCACGACGGGTAAGCCACTGCATCCGTTGCGGCAGCTGACAGATGGCGCAACATGTACGTGGTTTATCGCGCCCTCTGATCCGGTGACGGCAAAAAAACGGTGGATCGCCGGTCAGCTCGAGCCGAAGGGCAACGTCGTGGTCGATGCCGGTGCGGAGAAGGCGCTACTGCAAGGCAAGAGTTTACTGCCGGCCGGTGTGACCGCCGTCGATGGCAGCTTCGATCGCGGCGATGCCGTGACGATCCGCAACGCCAAAGGGCGCGAACTGGGTCGCGGCCTCATCGCCTATTCGAACGGCGATGCTCTGCGTATCATCGGCCGCAAGAGTAGCGACATTGCGGGTATCCTCGGTTTTGCGGGCCGCGCCGAACTGATCCACCGCGACGACATGGCGTTGAACAAATGAGTGGGCTGATTGCGCAACAAACCTTGGCTTCCATGGACACTGACACGAAAAACCTCATGCTCGGCCTCGGCGTGAAGGCACGGGCCGCCTCGCGCGAGTTACTCGTCGCATCGAGCGAGGCGAAGCGGACCGCGCTCACACATGCGGCGGCCGCGATGCGCAAAGCCGAACCAGCCATCCTGGTTGCCAACGCGCTGGACCTGAAGGCTGCGCGTGAAGCTGGCCGTCCCGCCTCTTTCATCGATCGGCTGCTGCTCGATCCCGGCCGCATCGAAGGCATTGCCCGCAGCCTGGAAGAAATTGCGGCGCTGCCCGATCCCGTAGGGTCGAAGATCGCCGAATGGACCCAACCCAATGGTCTCAAGTTCGAGCGCGTGCGTGTGCCGCTCGGCGTCATCGGCATCATCTACGAAAGCCGCCCGAACGTTACCGCCGACGCCGGTGCACTCTGCCTGATGGCGGGTAACGCAAGCATCTTGCGCGGCGGTTCCGAAAGCCAGCATTCCTCGAAAGCGATCCACCGTTGTCTTGCCGATGGATTGCATGCTGCCGGGTTGCCGGAAGCAGCCATACAACTCGTGCCCACCGCCGATCGCGACGCCGTCGGCCACATGCTCGCCGGGCTCGATGGCAACATCGACGTGATCGTGCCGCGTGGAGGCAAGAGCCTCGTTGCGCGCGTGCAAGCCGATGCGCGCGTACCGGTGTTCGCGCATCTGGAAGGCGTCTGCCACACCTACGTCGATCGCGGCGCCGACATCGACATGGCGATCCCGCTGGTGCTCAACGCCAAACTCCGCCGGACCGGGGTGTGCGGATCGACCGAATGCCTGCTCGTCGACAGGAATGCGCACGCGGATTACCTGACGCCACTCGTCAAGGCCCTGCTCGATGCCGGCTGCGAGGTGCGCGGCGACGAGGCAACGCAAAAGGCCGATGCACGGGTGATCGCCGCGAAACCCGACGATTGGGGCCGCGAATACCTCGACAACATCATCGCCGTGAAGGTCGTCGATGGCGCCGATGAAGCCATCGCCCATATCGCCCGCTACGGTTCGCAACACACCGACTGCATTGTGACGGAATGCAACGGCACGGCTGAAAACTTCATCAATCGTGTCGACTCGGCGATCGTGCTGCACAATGCCTCGACGCAATTTGCCGATGGCGGCGAGTTTGGTTTCGGCGCCGAGATCGGTATCGCGACCGGCCGGATGCATGCGCGCGGCCCGGTCGGCGTCGAGCAGCTGACGACGTTCAAGTACGTCGTCCGCGGCACCGGCCAGATCCGACCGAAGTAGTCCCGTCGAAAGCCCCCATGAGCCGCCCGAAGTACTACTACGAAGACATCGTCGCCGGCGCCACGCAGCAGCTTGGATCGACGAGTGTCACCAAGGCGGACATCATCGCCTTCGCCCGCGCTTTTGATCCGCAACCGCTGCATCTCGACGAAGAGGCTGCGCGCGCGACAATGGTCGGCCGGCTTTGTGCGTCCGGCTGGCACAGCTGCGCGATCCTCATGCGGCTGATCTGCGACGGCTTTTTGCTCGACGCAGCCTCGCAAGGTTCGCCTGGTATGGAAGACGTGCGGTTCCTGAAACCGGTTTTTCCTGATGACACGCTGTCCGGCCGCTTTACCTGCAGCTCAAAGCGCCCGCTGGCCTCGCGTCCGAACGTCGGGATCTGCCGCGTGTTGTTCGAGATGACCAACAGTGCCGGCGAAGTCGTGCTCAGTTGGGATACCAATCAGCTGTTCGCGCTGCGGGAACCTCCAGCCGTCGCGGAGGCGAAACCGTGAGCACCTATTTCGAAGACCTCGTGATCGGGCACAAGACCGAACTCGGCAGTCATACCTTCACCAAGGCCGAGATCATCGATTTCGCAACCAAGTTCGATCCCCAGCGCTTCCACTTGTCGGAGGAGGGCGGACGCGATTCGCTTTTCGGCGCCCTGTGCGCGAGCGGATGGCACACCAGCGCGATCTGGCTGCGGCTCGTTGTCGACTACCGCCGGCGCGTTGGCGATCAGATGATTTACCGTGGTGAGCGTCCCGCCAAGTGGGGACCATCTCCGGGCTTCGAGAAGATCCGCTGGATCAAGCCGGTGTTTGCCGGCGATACGATCCGGTTCACGACGGCCATTGCGGAGAAGCGCGATAGCAAATCCCGGCCCGGGGTCGGTCTGCTGTATTCACTCAACGAAGGCTACAATCAAAACGGCGATCTGGTGTTTCAAGTGACATCGAAAATGTTCGTCGAGCGCCGGCTGGCCCTGAGG
>JANOOW010000590.1:0-5837 GCA_031421555.1 Hyphomicrobiaceae bacterium
TTCAACGTCGCCGGCGCCGACCCGGAAGGACGGACCGGCCAGTCCACCCCGCGCGCGACGCATCTCATCAAGACCGCGTGCGAAACAGCGCTTGGCCAACGGCCCCGCATGGAGGTCTTCGGCACCGATTATCCCACGGCCGATGGTACCTGTGTGCGCGATTACATTCACGTCAAGGATCTGGCGCGCGCACACATGGCGGCGCTGGCGCACCTCCGCGATGGTGGAAAGTCGGACATTTTCAATTGCGGCTACGGACAGGGCTATTCCGTGCTGCAGGTGATCGACGCGGTGAAGCGCGCTTCGGGCGCGAAGTTCGAAGTGAAGTTGTCGCCGCGCCGCCCGGGTGACCCGGCATCGGTCGTGGCCGCGCCCGCCAAGATCCGGCGCGATCTGGGATGGGAGCCAAAGTTCGCCAACCTGGACACCATCGTCACGCACGCGTTGGCGTGGGAAAACCGGCTGTCATCGATCAAGAAGGCGTCGTAGCCGGGCAGCTCGACGGCCTTCGCGGTCATGACGAAAATGGCGATTCATCGGGGCCCGCTTCGCGACCCTCGATCAATCGTTGTTCACGTGCTCGACTTCGAGACGCGCCCGGCGGCCCACCGGCGAGTCTCTCCCCTTCTCGTCATGATCATTCGCGACAACGGGCCCAAGTGCAGTGTCGAGACGCCGGGCTCCAGTGACAAGGTCGCCGTGTGCGAGTAAAAACCCATTGCCGTAATACCGCCTAGAATCGCGTAATTGTGAGGGGGTTGGTCTGGCTGGTGGGTTCGATGCGAAGCGCAAGGGTATGGCAGAGGCTTGGGCGGCGGTTGTCGACGGCCGCAATGGTCATCGTTTGCGCCATCGTCGCGCCGGTCGTCGCGCAATCCAACGGCTCGTTCCAATCTTTCATCGAGACGTTGTGGCCTGAGGCGAAAACGCTCGGCGTATCGCGCGCAACGTTCGACGCAGCCTTCAAGGGCGTCGAGCCCGACCTCGGATTGCCCGATCTAATTCGGCCCGGCGCCAATCCCGCGGGCGACGCGACATCGAGTGCCAAAGGCCAGGCTGAGTTCACGCGGCCACCGCAGGACTATCTCAACAAGTCGCAGTTGAACCAGCTCGCCGGGCAGGCGAGGGGGTTGGCCGCCAAGCAAACGAAAGCGCTCGATCGGCTCGAAGCGGAACTTGGTGTCGACCGCAGTATCGTGCTGGCAATCTGGGGACGCGAGACTGCGTTCGGCACCTACAAGCTGCCGCACTACGCAATCATGGTGCTGGCGACACAGGCCTACACGGGCCGGCGGAAAGATCTGTTCAGGCGTGAACTGCTGTTCGGGTTGAAGATGCTGGAAGATCGCATCGTCACCGTCGAAACGATGAAGTCGTCGTGGGCCGGCGCCATGGGGCTGACCCAGTTCATGCCGTCGGAGTTTTATCAATCGGCTTACGACCTGGATAAGGACGGCAAGGCTGATCTGTTCAACTCGATACCTGACGCGTTGGGCTCGGCTGCCAAGCAGTTGAAGGACAAGGGCTGGCTCGCGAACGTGCCGTGGGGCTTCGAGGTACGCTTGCCGCAAGGTGTCGATTGCGGCCTCGACGGTCCGGCCAACGAGCGCCCCTTGCGCGAGTGGGTGAAAGCCGGTGTACAGCGTACCAACGGCCGGGCTATCCCAGACGCGCTTCTCGACAAGACGGCCTACCTGATGTCGCCGGGTGGGAGCTTCGGCCCGTCGTTCCTCGTCACCGATAACTTCAAAGTCTTGCGAGCCTACAACACATCTGACTTGTACGCCGTGTTTGTCGGCACGCTGAGCGATCGCATCGGCGGCACAAACGATTTCGACACGCCGTGGAAATCGATCGTGCAGTTGCCCAATCGCGATGTCGAGGAAATCCAGAAACTGTTGAAGGCCCGTGGCGCCGCGATCGACAAGCTCGATGGCAAGATCGGCTCGAACACGCGCTGGCAGATCGGCAGTTATCAGCGCAAGGCAGGCTTGCCAGTCGATTGCTGGCCGACGTCAGGATTGCTGGTGCACTTGCGCAGCACTCCTGTAAGGTAGGCGCATGAGCAACACGCGCCATTCCTCAGGCAGCTTCCCAATGATGTTCGCGCTGACGACCGTGGTCGCGGCGGCCGCCGTCATGGCGCTCTGGCCGGAACACAAAGAGGCAGCGGTCATCACACAAAAGCTGCTCCATCCGATCGCCGTTGCGACCATCGCGGCACTTCCCGTGGCGCCACCAATGCCCAAAGTGCTCGACGCGTCGAAGTTCTCAGATTTCATCGGCCGCTTGAGAACGGACCTTCCGGCCGCCGGTCTGTTGCCATCGACGCTCGATCGGGCGGCGGACGGATTGTCGCCTGATCCCGAGGTGCTCGAACTGGCGAGCGTGCAGCCCGAGTATGTCAAGACCGCCGGTGAATATCTGAACCTGCTCGTTTCGAATGCCCGGATCGACAATGGCCGCGCGAAGCTTGCCGAACTCGGCAAGACGTTCGCCGCTGTGGAGGCTGCCTACGGCGTCGACCGGTACGTGGTGCTCGCGATCTGGGGCATCGAGAGCAACTACGGAGCCGGGACGGGTAGCCGCAGTGTCGTGCGTTCGCTGGCGACACTTGCCGCCTACGACACGCGCCGTCCGCAATTCTGGCGCGACGAACTCCTGGCCGCGCTGCGCATCCTGCAATCGGGCGATACGTTGACCGGGAACATGGCCGGCTCTTGGGCTGGCGCGATGGGCCATACGCAGTTCATGCCCTCCACCTACGCCATGCACGCGGTCGACTTCGACAAGGATGGCCGCCGCGATATCTGGGGCAGTATCCCAGACGCTTTGGCCTCGACCGCGAACTACCTGAAAACATCTGGCTGGATCGCGGGCAGCCCCTGGGGTTTTGAAGTAAAACTTGCCGATGGGTTCGATTTCGCGCTGTCGGCACCGGGTATGACCAAGTCGTGGCCGGAATGGAAAAAGCTCGGCGTTGCCCCCATCGAGGAGCGCGCGGTGCCGCAATCGATCGGGCAATTGCAACTGTTGCTGCCAGCCGGTGCTGGCGGTCCGGCATTCCTCACCAGCGCGAATTTCAAAGCGATATTGCGGTACAATAATGCAGTGTCGTATGCCTTGGCGGTCGGCCATCTCGGTGATCGCTTGCGTGGTGCCGCCGCCTTCTCGAAGGGTTGGCCCTCGCAGGACAAGGCACTTGCTAGACCGGAGCGCGAGGAGATGCAGCGCCGCCTCTCGAGCCTGGGCTTCGACGCCGGCACGGTCGATGGCGTCATCGGTGCCGGCACGCGCGCAGCCGTGCGATCGTTCCAGATGGCGCGCGGCTTACCCGCGGATGGACATCCCGATCTTGCTCTTCTTGCCCGCTTGCGGCAGGAAGTGAACCCATGATCCGCCTAGCTATCATCGCCGTCTCACTCTGTTTTGCGATCGCCGCGCAGCATTCCGCGCGGGCGCAGGAAAATGCAGTGGTTGGCGCCTACATCACGCCATTTCCCGAGGGTGACATCTACAAGATGCAGGTTGTCGGCGATGACCTGGCCGAGGGTCTGTTGTCCGGCATCGTCGAGGCCTTCGGCGCCGATAGCCGGTTGGCAATCAATCGCAAACATCGCGTCCTGCAGGGGCTGGCCCGGACGCAGGCCGAAGATGACTTGAAGGCGCTTGACGAGGCGATGGCACGTGAGCCGGCGCACGTTACGCTCGTCATGACCGGGCTCAACGATCGCATCCCGATCAGAGTGCAAGGCGGCAGCAAGCGGCTATTCGTCGGCAAGGACGATTGGCGCGGAGAGTACGGCAGCCGCGTCGACCGGCTCATCAAACTGCTGAAGAAACGTGGCGGCGCGGTCTACTGGGTGGGCCTGCCGGTCGTGCGCAAATCCGACTGGAACGACGACATACAAGTCATGAACGACATCGTTCGCGAGCGCGCCTACTTGAACGGCATCAAGTACATCGACGCCTACGCAGGCTTGGCTGACGAGGGCGGCAACTTCGTCGCCATGGGACCCGATGTGGCCGGCCTCGTGCGCCGGCTGCGTGAATCCGATGGCGTGTCCTTCACCACCGCTGGCAATCGCAAGCTTGCCCACTTCGTCGAGCGCGACCTGCGCCGCGATCTGACGCAGGCGAAGTCCGAACGCTCGATCCCGCTGGCGGGCGCCGAGGCTGATCAGCGCAAGATCAATCCTGCGAAGATCGCGCCGGAAGCACCGGGTGCATCGAAGCCGGGCGACACCAAGTCGGCGTGGGCTGCGACGACCAGTTCGGCACCGCAGCCGGCGCCCTTCGCAGCAAGCGCGCTCGAACAGAAGGCGGACAACAGCCGCATCTTCGTTCGCACGGTCACGCCGGGGGGCCGTGAAGAAACGGTGACACTCGACGTGTTGCGGCCGGCGATCCCAGCTTCGGTGGTCCAGTTGATGGCGCGCAATGCAACACCCGATAAGGCGACGCAGGTCGGCGACACCTTGCAGGAACAGTTGCCGGGCGGGTTGCTGCTGCTCAGTTCGGTGACGCCCGCATCGGAAACTGCCGGTTCAAATCGCCGCTCGCGCGTATCGCCGACGCAAACGCCCTACTTCAAAGTGATGGTGAAAGGCGAGCGTTTGAGCCCCAAGCCGGGCCGGGCCGATGATTTTCGCTGGCCCCGTCCCGATCAGACGGTGGAGGCAGTACCGGTTGCGATCCCGGCGAAGGCATCGCCCGCAAATTCGCTCCCGCTAACGGATCCATCATCCTCGACACAGGCTACTCCGCCCGTCCGGCCAGGTACACGGCGGTCGCTGACACCGGCCGGATCGATCGAACCGAGGTCGCCGTTAGCGCGCTAGCGTTCGCTCAAGCTCCGAACCCTGAGCCTGCCTTCTTGTATTCCGGCCGCGGCGGGCTGAACACGTCGAGCACCTTGGCGCCGTCGGGACCAGCCTTCATCGTGTGCGGCACGTTGCCAGGCGTGCGCCAGAAGTCGCCCTTACTGACGGCGATTTCTTCACCCCCTTGATAGCGGATGGCCGAGCCTTCCAGCAGCACTCCCCATTGCTCCTCGGGGTGATGGTGCATGGTGCCCATCCCGTTCGGCGCAATGCTCACGACCGAGAGCATAGCCTGCTCGCCGGTAAAGATACGGGTGGTGACGCCCGGCGCAAGTTCGCGGAACAAGCCATCACCGGCATCGTCGAGATTGTGGAATTCCTGTTTTTGGCTCATGCGGCAGCGCTCCCTCGTTGGTTGACCGGAAGCAAACTACTGTTTCGGTCGCCTAGCCGCAATTGCCCGAGGAAGACACCGTTCGTTGAGACACTTTGCCGTGTTGCGGCGACTTGGATGCCTTGGGAATCTGTGGATACTTTTGGCCGCCATCAATCCGCCCCAAGCCAAACCAAACTCCGACAGATCGGGCTCGTAGCCTAAGACGTGGGAGCATGCGTGTGCTGTGTTATTCTGCTGGCAGAAGCGCATGTGCTGTCCAATCTGTTCCCGGTTAACCGAGATTTAGTCAGCGGCCACTGATTTTCGCACTTTGGCTCTCAGTGAAGGCCGGACTTCGATCGAATAGCCGTTTGGAATTTATTTTGCCAGATGAGCCCCTAATGCACCGAATGAGAACGCTGCTCAATTCAAAATTAACTGGAACCCTGCATGGTCATTCATGCGCACTTCCGACCAGTCCGCATATCGACAGTTCAGCGTCTGCACTGAAGTTCAAGCACTGGTCCCGGCACTCCCCGCCGGCCGGTCCCTGCCCCTTCGAGGACCATAAAATATGCCGCCGAATGCCAAGCCCCGAATGGATGTCGTAAAACGTGAGGACAAGGAGGCCAGGCTCA
>JANOOW010000591.1:0-10340 GCA_031421555.1 Hyphomicrobiaceae bacterium
GGTCGAAATCGCGCGCCCAGGGTGCGGAATTTGCAGCAACTTTGATCTGCTGCTACTGGCCACATAAGCGAACCTCGACACAACGCTTTCATTTCACTAAGTCACGCCCAGCGTGAGACGACAAACAAGGGCGGCGAGTTCCTTCGGGATCGCTCGACCAAGCCGAGGCGCCGATGCAGAGCCAACAGCCCGAGCAACAGAAAAACCTGATCCTCGCGATCGTCCTCTCAATGGCGGTCGTATTCGGCTGGCAATATTTTTACGCCGGTCCAAAGATGAAGGACGAACAGGAGCGGCTCAAGCGCCAGCAGGCACAAACGCAGTCGCAGCCGATCGGCGCCGCACCTGGCACACCCGCAGCTCCGATGCCAGGCGTGGCCGGCGCGCCAGCGATCCCGGGTGCTGCAACAGCGCCGCTCGCCGTCAGCCGCGAACAGGCGCTCGCCGCGGCTCCTCGCGTCGCCATCGAGACGCCATCGATCAAGGGTTCGATCTCACTCAAAGGCGCGCGCATCGACGACGTGTCGCTGGTCAGGTATCGGGAGACCGTGGCGCCAAACAGCCCGAACATAAACCTGCTTTCGCCAGCAGATGCGCCAGAACCGTACTTCGCCGAGCACGGCTGGGTCGGCGCACCGGGCGTCACCCAGAAAATGCCGGATCGCGACACGCTTTGGACCCAGACAAAACCCGGCACCCTGACACCCGGCCAGCCTGTCACACTCACCTGGGACAATGGCCAAGGCCTGAAATTCAATCGCACCATTTCGGTCGATGCCGACTTCATGTTCGTCGTGACCGACACTGTCGAGAACACGTCGGGCGCCGACGTTACGCTTTACCCGTATGCACGCATATTCCGCCTCGGAACGCCGGTCGTGCAGGGCTTTTACATTCTGCACGAAGGACCCATCGGGTTCGTCGGCGAGGCTGGGCTACAGGAATTGACTTACGCCGACCTACTTAAGGACGGCGGCGGCAAGACCATCGAGAAGGCTGGCAACGGGTGGCTAGGCTTCACGGACAAGTACTGGGCAGCCGCCCTAGTGCCGTCGCAAGGCGACATGTTCACCGCGAACTTTCGCGGTAACAAGAAGGTTGGCGCTACGAAGGAAAGCTTCCAGACCGACTACACGCTGGCGGCACAAACGATTCCGGCCGGCCAGAAGAAGACCGTCGAAGGCCGTTTGTTCGCCGGCGCCAAACAGGTTCAGCTGATCAACAGCTACGCCGAGGAGCTGAAAATCAAACGTTTCGATCTGATGATCGATTGGGGCTTCTTCCACTTCATCACCAAGCCACTTTACACATTGATCCACTGGCTTGCCCAGATCCTTGGCAACTTTGGTTTGGCCATCCTCGCCGTCACCGTGCTGGTGAAGGGTGCGTTCTATCCACTCGCCAACAAATCGTACGCATCGATGGCGAAGATGAAAAAGCTTCAGCCCGAGATGGAGAAGCTGCGCGAGCGCTTCAAGGAAGACAAGGCCGGCATGCAGAAGGAGCTGATGGGGCTCTATCAGAAAGAGAAGATCAACCCGATGGCCGGCTGTCTGCCCGTGCTGTTGCAGGTGCCGGTATTCTTTGCGCTCTACAAAGTCCTGTTCGTCACCATCGACATGCGCCACGCGCCGTTCTTCGGGTGGATCAAGGATCTGTCCGCCCCGGACCCGACGTCGCTGTTCAACTTGTTCGGCTTGCTTCCATTTGCGGTGCCGGAGTTCCTGCACATCGGTGTTTGGCCGCTGATCATGGGCGTCACCATGTGGGTCCAGATGCAGCTCAATCCGAAGCAGCCGGACCCCGTGCAGCAGATGGTGTTCAACTGGATGCCGGTGATGTTCACCTTCATGCTCGGATCATTCCCGGCAGGCCTTGTCATCTACTGGGCATGGAACAACCTGCTTTCGATATTGCAACAGTCCCTCATCATGAAGCGTCAGGGGGTCGAAGTGCCGCTGCTGGAGAACATGGGTCTATCGAAGATCTTCGGCGGAGCGTCATCGCCACCTCCAGCTCTCGAAGCTAAGCCTGCGGTGAAGCCCACGAGTAACGTGAAGCCCTCCGACGGATCGAAGTCTTGAGTGGAAGACGAACTCCCCGATCCTAGATGGTTGACCGAAGGCGAGCGCCTGTTCGCTGGCAACTGGATCTTCGTCCGGGGGGTGCCGGAGCTTGAATTTCTACCGCCCAGCGACCGGCCCGAGATCGCATTCGCCGGCCGCTCGAACGTCGGCAAGTCCAGCCTGATCAACGCGCTCGTTGGTCAGGGGGCGTTGGCCCGAACCTCGAACACACCGGGACGCACGCAGGAGCTGAATTACTTCCGCCCGCCCGACCAAGGACCGGGTCGCTTACTCTACTTGGTCGACATGCCAGGCTACGGTTTCGCCAAGGCGCCGAAGGACAAGGTCAAGAAGTGGACGGGCTTGGTGAAAGCCTATTTGCGCGGCCGGGTCACCTTGAAGCGGGTGTTCCTGCTGGTGGATGCCCGCCACGGCATCAAAGCCGTCGACCAGCAGATCATGGAGCTTCTGAACGAGGCCGCCGTGTCGTTTCAGGTGGTGCTGACCAAGGCCGACAAGATCAATGCGCACGAACTTGCAAAGGTATGCGCCGCGACGCTCGAAGCCCTGAAATCCGAGCCAGCGGCTTTCCCGCAGCTGATCGCAACGTCATCGGAACACGGCCACGGCATCGAGCACCTGCGCGCTACGGTCGCCCAGATGTGCATCGAGCAATAACCCGCTCACTCGAAGCCGCGCCAGAGCGTGGCCACGGTCTCAAATCCGTTCTGCCCAAACTTCGAAAGCAGCGCGCCGGCAATCATCAGCCCTATCCATCCGGCTACGCGCAAGAGCGAGCGTCCGTAGTTGGGCTTGACGGCGACATCGAAAACCTGATCGGGCATCGCTGTATCGGCGGTGAGGCCGTCCGATGCGATGGTCCGGGTGGAGACCACCAGCTGCAAACTCCCGGCGCCGCGCTTTACCGGCGTGACGTTCCAGCGCCAGCTGGCAAAATCCTCGGCAGTCACGACAGCGTTGTTGTCCAGCCATTGCGTTTCCGGCGACCCGGTTTCGATTGCGAATCCACCGTCGGGAGCGCGTAGACGCACCGACACCGCCTTCGTCACGATCAGCTCGTGAAGATACGATTTTTGCGCGCCCGCCGCATCGGCCGATGGCTGCAGTTGCGACTTCGCGATCCGCACTTCGACCGTCTGCGAGCGGCCAGCCTGCATCGAACGCGGAATGTTCTCCGTCAGCTGCATAGGCTCAACGGGCGCCTGCACCGGCGCCCACTGTTGAGGCTGTGCCTTCGGCACCTTGGTCCACTGAACCGGCACCGGTATGCCCGTGGGCGGCCGTGGTGGCGTCCACTCGTTTTCGGGGTAAGGCTGACCAGCGCTCGCATTATCGAGCGGCGACGGCGTCTTCGAAATGCGGGGGCGCACGGGCGGCAAAGCGTTCGGCTGCGGCGCAACTGGCTCGGGCCACGCAACCGATGAGGGTGGCGCAACCGGCAGTCCGTGCTGACGCGGCCGGAGCGGGCTTGGTGGCGCTTCCGCCAATTGCGGCCGCGTTACCGTAGGCGCGGCAGGTGAAGGCGGCAAGGGCGGTGGCCGATGCGTGGTTTCACGCGACACTTCGGCAGGCAACATCGCGACCGGTTGCTGCCAGCCCATCGACTCGAGCATCCTAGCCTCCGTGTCATCGACATCGGCGGCCAAGGGCCGAGCCTCGAGCGAACGTTGCTCCTCAAGCTCACGCGGTTGCGGCTCCACAAGCAACGGCGGTTCGGGATAAACGCCCAGGTAATCGGAAGCGCTGGTTTGGCTTGGGCCCGGCTGATCTGACCGTTGACCGGCGTCGCCAGCCGGAAGATCGACAGGGGGAGGCGCTGCTTCGATTGCTTCCGGCAGCGCGGGCATGGGGGGCAGGGCCACGGGATCGGGCCGCGGCGATTGAGATTGTGCCGTCGCCCCTGGAGGTGCGGGATAGGGTTCTCGTGCAGGCATAGCCTGGCCGGACTTCGGCTTCGCCAATTTCCGCGTGGCATCGATACGCCGGCGCACATTTGCGAGAATCTGTTCGTTCGTCTGAGCCGCAACACCGTTGGTCAAACCAGGCATCAGGCCGGGCACGTGCCCCGTCGAGTGGGCAGGTGGTAGATTTGATTCGGGAACTATGGATTGCGGCGCGGCTTGCAAGGCTGGCATCGGCTGCAACACGGGCGCTGGCGCTTGGATATGTTGTCGCGGCTGCGACGGCTGCGATTGCGCGGTCGTCTGTCCAGGCTGCGAACGTTGCAGTGCCTTGATCGCCTCTTCGAAGGTCAATCCGTGCGCCTGCAACAAGCTTGCCGCCACACTGTGCCCTTCACCGACAACGGCTGCGAGCACAATTGCGCCATTGATCTCACGTCTGCGGCTCTGCCGGGCAGCGGCGGCAGCGTAGTCGAGAATGCGCAACAGCGCTTCGTCGGCCGCTGGATCGACCGGATCTCCATTGAGAACGCGATCCTCGCTGTGACCGAGATGCTGCGAAACATCGGCCACCATGCGCGTAATATCGACGCCCGAGGCCTGAATGACCTGCCCGGCATCGGGATCTTCGACCAATGCCAAAAGCAGATGCTCCAGCGTGACCGTACGATAGGCTTGCGCGCGCGCGTACTCGTGGGCGCGCCCAAGCGTCGCCGATAGCGTCGACGAGACAGGCACCCAATTCAATGCTTCGGCAAACGACTGCGACATGCCTTTCCCCTCGCGGGCAGATTACGGTCCCGCGACCCGGCAAACAACTCGAACAACCAACGCGATCGACCTTCCAGGCTGTGCTATCGCAGCTTTGTTCGAAAAGCGGAATACCCAGCCCAGACACGTCTTACTCACCAATTGTGAGGGAATTCCGTTGAGGGCAGCGTTTCAACGGTTATAACACTGCCATCAAACGACGCTTTGTCGCTGAGCTGACGGCTGGTAGAAGAGAAAACGCTAACGATGACGGCAAAAACCGAAGTTGCAGGTGGGTCCTGGGACGAAGCACCTCCACCGCAGGTGCAGGCGCGCATCTTGGCCGAAGCCTTACCCAGCTTGATCCGCTACGACCAGCAGACCGTTGTAATCAAATTCGGCGGCAATGCGATGGGCGATCAGGCGTTGGCCGATGCATTTGCGCAAGATGTCGTTTACCTCAAGCAATCGGGCGTCAATCCGATCGTCGTGCACGGCGGCGGACCACAGATCGCAGCGATGCTGAAAAAGCTCGGCATCCAGTCGGCATTCGTCAACGGCTTGCGCGTCACCGATAAGCCGACGGTCGAGATCGTGGAGATGGTCCTGGCCGGCGCCATCAACAAGGAAATCGTCTCGGCGATCAACCGGCAGGGCGGCAAAGCGGTCGGCATCTGCGGCAAGGACGCAAACTTGATGATCGCCAAGCAGATTACCGAGATGCCGGACCCGGAAAGCAACATCATGAAGGCCGTCGACATCGGCTATGTCGGCGAACCGATCGAGGTCAATCCGCACATTGTCGATGTAATTTCGAAGTCGGACCTCATTCCCGTCATCGCACCGATCGGTGTGTCGCGTGATGGACAAACCTTGAACATTAATGGGGATACCTTCGCCAGCGCCCTGGCTGCGAGTATGAAGGCCGCCCGCCTGCTGCTGCTGACCGACGTCGAGGGCGTGCTTGACAAGTACAAGAAGCTCATTCCAGAGCTCTCGGTCGACGAGGCGCGCGCGCTGATCCGCGACGGCACGATCACCGGCGGCATGATCCCGAAGATCGAAGGCTGCATCGAGGTGGTGGAGGCTGGCGTCGAGGCCGTGGTGATCATCAACGGCAGGGTGCCGCATTGCGTACTGTTGGAGCTGTTCACCGAGCACGGAGCAGGCACGATGGTAGGCTCACGGAACAAGAAAAAGGCAAAGTAGCACCCTGAGAAGGCTCAGCGAGATGACAGGTGACCTGACAGCAAGTTCGCTCGATCGCATGATCGCGCGGCTCACGACGCAACGGCGGCTGCTGCAAGAGGCAATCCCGATGATCGCTGGCGTCGATGGTGCCTTACTGGAGATAGGCCTCGGCAAGGGGCGCACGTACGATCATCTGCGACATCTGATGCCGCAGCGCACGATCTACGCCTATGATCGGGACTTGCACGCGCCCCCGGACGCGACGCCGGAACTGGAAAACCTGTTCCTGGGTGACTTCGTGGACACGCTGGCGGCGGCGGCCGCCATGGGTCGCTTCGCAGCATTCGCACACGCCGACTTCGGTAGTCAAAACCGCGCACGTGATGCGCAGGTGGCGAAGATGTTGGGCGCTTTGTTGCAGCCTCTCGTCAGCGCCGGTGGCATCGTGATGTCGGACCGGGAATTAAACGTCGGCGGCTGGACCGCACTACCGATCGACCCGCGCCCGCCATGGCCTTACTTCCTTTGGCGCGTCGACGCCTAGTCCCCGGGAGGCGACGTGTCGCCTTCGCCAAGCGCTCGCTGCATCAGCACTTGATCGAGCCAGCGGCCTTGTTTGAACCCGACGGCGTGAACGGTACCGCAAAATGTGAACCCGGCCGCCCGGTGCAAACCAATCGACCCGCGCTGGCCGCTATCGCCGATCACGGCGATCATCTGCCGGAAGCCCCGGCTGGTTGCGATATCGATCAACGCATTGAGCAGCGCGCGACCGGCGCCGGCGCGCTGCGCAGCCGGTGCCACATAGATCGAGTTTTCGACGCTCCACGCATACGCTGGACGAGGCCGGTAAGCGCCCAGATATCCATAACCCACCACGGCGCCACCGGCTTCGGCGACAAGATAAGGCAAGCCTGACGAAAGCACGGCTTCCATCCGGCGTTTCATCTCCGCTTCGTCCGGCGGCATGAGCTCGAAACTCGCGGTTCCGGTTAGAACCGCAGGCCGATAAATCGCCGTGATTGCCGGAACGTCGGACGCGTTTACGGCACGGATGACGACTTCACCCACCAGATCACCTTTCATATTTCGGTTGCCGGGCCGCTGCGAAGAACGCGTGTCGCCAGCACCAACAAAAAAAGAGCCCCACCTTGCGGTGGAGCCCTCCCTTTAGTGTGATTGCGGCCGATGGTTAGTCGCGATTACCAAACAACGACAGCATCGACGTGAACATGTTGATGAAGTCGAGATACAGGTTAAGCGCGCCCATGATCGCGCCTTTGGCCATCAACGTCGCATCGCCGGCGATTTGGTAGTAACCGTCCTTGATCTGCTGCGTATCGTAGGCGGTGAGGCCGGCGAAGATCAGGACGCCCAACACCGACACGGCGAACTGCAACGCAGACGAGGCGAGCCAAATGTTAACGACGCTCGCGATCAAGATGCCGATCACACCCATGATCAAGAACGAACCCCAACCCGACAAATCTTTCTTGGTGGTATAGCCGAACAAGCTGAGACCCGCAAAAGCTGCTGCCGTCACGAAGAAGACCTGCGCGATCGAGCCAAGCTTGAACACGAGGAAAAGCGAAGAAAGCGAGACGCCCATAACCGCGGCGAACAGCCAGAACGAAAGCTGCGTTGCGGGCACACTCATCTTGTAGACCCGGAAGGACAGGAAGAAGACCAGCGCGATCGGCGCCAGCATCACGACCCAACGCAACGGCGAAGTGTAAAGCATCTGTCCAAACGGCGTCAGTGCGGCACGGCCAGCGGCACCGGTCGCGCCACCCGTGGCGGCCATCACAGTCAAATAAGCCGTCAGACCACTGAGGGCGATACCGCCCGCCATGTAGTTGTACACACCGAGCATGTAGGAGCGCAGACCCTCGTCAACGACCGCACCAGTCTGGCGCGCTGCCGTGCCGGGCTGCACATATCTGTTGTCGTATTGAGCCATTTTCAGGTTCCCTGTGAATTATCGGCGAACGCACGTTTCATCCGCGTATTAGATATGCACTGCGCTGGTTCGGCTTTCAAGGCTCGCCCGCACTTATTTGTGGCGCATCAGCCGGATTTACCGGTGTTGCACAACGCACGATCATTCGGACCGCAAGTGCGGAACCGCTGGAGCACGTAGAACGGCCCACGTGCCAATGCCGCCGAAAATCAACACCAAGCCCAGACTGACACCTAGCGCTTGCGCCACTGCCAACGCCGACAACGTAAATGGGACGTCCATCACCTTCGTCAAGGCGACCCACGCGGCAAACGAGCCAAGCCCGACTGCAAATATGGCGGTCACGCCCGCAAGCATTGCGTATTCGATCGCATGCGACGTCAAAATCCGGCGCCGGGTTGCGCCCAGCACCTTGAGCACCACTGCTTGTTGGATCCGCCGCCTCTGCGCGGTTGCCAATGCACCGGCCAGCACGAGCGCCCCTGCGAGCAGCGTCACACTGCCGGCGACCCGAACCGCCGTCATGATTCGCTGGAATACCGCGTTGAACGAGTTGATCGCATCTTTCACGCGGATTGCAGTTGTCGCCGGATGAGCTTTTCCGACCGCGCGCCCAACTGCCGCTTCCGCGGCCAGGGTGACGTCACGCGGCAGGCTGATCGTAGCCAACAGGTTGTGCGGTGCGGATCTCAGAACGTTCGGCGAGAACACCATGACGAAATTGATCGCCAAGCTCTCCCATTTCACTTCGCGCAGGTTCGAAATCCGCGCGGTAACGTTGCGTCCGAGCACGTTGACGGTAACCTGATCGCCGGTTTTCAACCCAAGTTTGGCCGCCAATTCCGCTTCAAAAGACACCAATGGCTCGCCAGCATAATCCTTCGGCCACCATTCGCCTGCAATGACCCGCGAGCCATCGGGCACTTCCTCGGCGTAAGTGAGCCCGCGATCTCCATTGAGCACCCATTGCGCCTCCGGCGGTGCGCTCAGCTGCTCAACCGGCACACCCTTGAGGCGAACAATGCGGCCACGCAACATGGGGGCGTCTTCAATGCGCGCTTCGGGCACGACATCGCGGACCGTTTTGATGAACTGGTTCAGATCGTCTTTGGGGATATCGAGGACGAAATAGTTCGGGCTGTTGGTTGGCACCCGGCTTGTGAGTTCCTTGACGATGGAACTGTCAGCGAGCGCCACCGCAACGAGTAGCGACAGCCCCGCCCCCAGAGACAAGATCACCGATCGCGTGAGGCCGCCAGGGGCCCCAAGATTGCCAACGGCAAGCGCGAGCTCTGGCCAGCGCGAGCGTTTGGTCCGGGCAGCAACCCGCGTAACGGCTTCGCCAAGCCCCAAGAACACGCCGAATACCAGCACCAAGCCAAGGCAGAAATAGATCGCGATCCGCCGGCTATCGGAATTAAAAATCGCGAAGGCGGCGAGCGCACTTGCAGCTGCTATCGTGGCAAAGATAATGGTTGGGCGGGGCCACACGCTTTCCGGCGCCACCTCTTCACGGAAGAGGACGCCCGCGCGTACCATCTCCGCCCGCCCGAGCGGCCACAGCGTAAACACCAATGCGACGAGAAACCCGTAGGCTGCGGCCGACAGCACGCTTAACGGGCTCACTGTGATTTCGGCGCGGATCGGCAGACTCGCCCCATAAAAACTGTTGAGTATGACTGGCACTAGGTAGCCGAGCACGATGCCGATGACGACGCCGATACCAGCAATCGCCATCACCTGGGCGAGGAAGATGCCGAAGATCAGACGGCTCGATGCGCCGAGGCTCTTGAAGGTAGCGATCACCTTGCGCCGCCGGTCGATAAACGTCGCAACCGCATTCGCCACACCCACTCCGCCGACCAATAGTGCCGTCAGTCCGATGAGGGTTAGAAATTGGCGTAGCCGGTCAAGCGTCCGCGTCACCTGCGGCGAGGGATCGCGGCGGTCGGCAATGATAAAGCCTGACTCCGGCAGTCCCTTGGCGATTTCGCCACGGAAATTGATCAGGTTTTCGCCGGTCGATGCACCGGGTGAGGAAAACGCGAGCGCATAACGCCAACGGATGAGACTGCCGGGCTGAATAAGACCCGTGTTCTCGAGCGTCGCCAACGACACGAAAATGCGCGGCCCAAAGGTCAGCCGGTCGGAAATTGTATCAGGCTCTTGTTCGATAACGCCGGTGATCGGCATCGTGGCCGTACCGATCGAGATCGGGTCACCCACCTTCAAGCCGAGGCGTTCAAGTAGTATCGGATCAACGGCAGCGCCCGGCTTCGACCGTACGGCGGTATCGAGACTGATGCCCCCCGCGAGCTTTGTTTCGCCAACCAGCGGATAGGGGCCGTCGATGCCTTTCAATTCAGCGAGCGCCTGCTCGTTACCATCGAGCGTACGCGCCATGACACGCATCGTCGCCGACTCGCTGACCCGGCCGCGCGCGTTGAACCA
>JANOOW010000592.1:0-3014 GCA_031421555.1 Hyphomicrobiaceae bacterium
CCGGCATGAGTGGCCTGCGCTGTGAGAGGGCGACAGCGAATGGACCATCGCAAATCGAGCGCCGCGCCAGATCTAGCAGCCGGCGGCGTGATGCCTGACCGTCTTGCGGCGTCGAACATCGTAAGCGTGTTCGTGTTGTTGTTCCTGACGATCGGCGTATTCCAGCTCGGAACCGGCATGCTGATGGGCGTGGTCCCGGTGCAGCTCAGCCTCAACGGCTACCCGGCATCGGTGGTAGGCTGGGTGTCGACGGGGCAGGCGGTCGGCTTTCTCGCCGGATCGTTGTTCGCTGCGCCAATAACGTCGCGGTTGCGCGCCCGGCCTACGCTGTTCGTGTTCGCGGCGATCAATGCCGTCGCAGCGCTTGGCCTCTGGCTTTGGAGTGACCCGCTGCTCTGGACCGTCGCGCGCGTTGTCTCGGGGTTCTGTTCGGGCGTCGTGATGGTTTTGTTCGAGGCCTGGGTCGGCTCGAAGGCGACGGCTGCCAATCGCGGCTTGGTCTTCGGCATCTACATGGTGCTGACGCGGCTGGCGTTCATGATCGCGCAGATCGCCATGGCATTGGTGGCACCGCACCTGACGCTGCTGTTTCTGGTGGCGGCCGTTTGCTATCTTGCAGCACCCGGCGTAGCGGCGAGCGTGCCGGGTAATCCACCGCCGATCGGTGCCAAATCGCTCGGTGGGATCTGGGAGATGCCACGCCGGGCACCTGCCGCCGCGGCGGCTGCCTTCGCGCATGCGATGATCACGACGGCGGCGATGGGGTTGTTTCCGGTTTATGCCGTGGCGCGTGGAATTGCAGTCGACCAGATCGCGTTTCTACTGGCCGCGACACAGTTCGGCGGCTTGGTGTTTCAGCTGCCGATGTCGCTGTCGTCCGATCGGGTGGGGCGGCGCACGGTGATGACGATCGCGGCACTGGCGACCTTTACCATGTCGGTCATGCTTTGGCTCATCGGCACCACGGGCGTGTGGCCGCTGGCTTTAATGGCAGCGTTGTGGGCCGGCGCACCGGCTGCGCTTTATTCTCTGGGCGTGGCGCATGCGAACGATATCGCGACCGACAGCGAGCGCGTCGCCTGGGCCGGGGCGCTGATCTCGCTGTGGGGCGTGGGGGCTGTCGCCGGACCGGTGCTGGCGGCAGCGCTGATGGACCGATACGGGGTGGGCGCACTGTTCGCCTTCACCGGGGTGCTGAGCGGCGGGCTCACCACGTTCTTGGCCGCGCGCAAGCTAATCCGGAAGCGCCCCACGGCACCCATCCCGTCGGCCGAGACGATCGGGCCCGCGCCTGGCGCCAACGGGTGACCGCGACATGCATTATAATGCATTGACGGGTCGCCGCGCTAACAATATCGTGCATTCACTTTGCAAAGGATGGGATCATGCTCGTCGACTTCAGAACTGACCCATCACGCTACCGGCATTGGAAAATCGCCGTCGATGGCGACACCGCCGCATTGATTATGAATGTCGACGCCGAGGGCGGGCTGTTCCCCGGCTACAGCCTAAAGCTCAACTCGTATGACCTGGGCGTCGATATCGAGCTCAACGATGCGATCCAGCGGTTTCGGTTCGAGTACCCGGGCGTCAAGGTCGTCGTACTCAAGTCCGGTCAGGACAAAGTGTTTTGCGCCGGGGCCAACATTCGAATGCTTGCCGGTTCGACGCACGCGCACAAGGTCAACTTCTGCAAGTTCACCAATGAAACGCGCAACGGCATGGAGGAGGCAAGTGAGAACTCCGGCCTCAAGTTCATTTGTGCCATCAAGGGCACGGCGGCGGGCGGCGGCTACGAATTGGCGCTGGCGACCGACTACATCATTCTCGCCGATGATGGGAATTCGACGGTTTCATTGCCCGAACTGCCGTTGCTTGCTGTGTTGCCCGGCACCGGCGGCCTGACGCGGGTCACCGACAAGCGCCGTGTCCGCCGCGATCTAGCCGATGTGTTCTGCACTACGGAAGAAGGCGTCAAGGGCAAGCGTGCCGTGCAGTGGCGCTTGGTCGACGAGACCGCGCCGAATTCAAAGTTCGATGAAGTGGTAAAGCAAGCAACAGCGAGGTTGGCTGCAACTTCGAACCGGCCTGCGGTCGCTCAAGGCGTGACGTTTACCCCGCTCGCGCGTCAGATCGACGGTGACGCGGTTGTGTATTCGACGGTGCGGGTCGATATCGAGCGGGCGGCGCGGCGGGCGACGATCACTGTGATGGGGCCATCGTCTCCTGTGCCAGTGTCGGCGGATGCGATGCTGGCCGAGGGCGATCAGTTCTGGCCGCTGCGCTGCGCTCGCGAACTCGAAGATGCGATTTTGCATTTGCGCCTCAACGAACTCGACATCGGCGTGTGGATTTTCAAGACCGTGGGCGATGCTGGTAGCGTTGTCGCCTATGACACATTCCTCGCCGGCCAGGCTTCGCACTGGCTTGCGCGCGAGATCACCAACTACTGGAAACGCACGCTGAAGCGCATCGACGTGACGTCACGCTCGCTTGTCGCGTTGATCACACCGGGCAGTTGTTTTGCTGGCACGCTCGCCGAGATCGCGTTCGCGTGCGATCGCTCGTACATGCTGGCGGGCACGTTTCCCGGCGACAATCGATCGCCGGCTGTGATCACGCTTACGGCTACGAATTTCGGGCCGTATCTAATGAGCAATGACCTCACGCGGTTGGGCACGCGCTTTCTGGGTACGCCGGAAAGCGTCGAGGCGGCGCAATCTGAAGCGGGCAGGCCGATCGATGCCGATGCCGCCGAAGCGCTGGGTTTGGTCACGCAGACATTCGAGCACATCGATTGGGACGACGAGATCCGCATTTTCCTCGAAGAGCGCGCGAGTTTCTCCGCCGACGGTCTCACGGGGCTCGAGGCCAATTTGCGTTTTCCCGGCCCCGAGACCATGTGAACCGATCGATCACGTGATCGCCACCTTTGGTCTGCTTGTGCCTGCTGTTTCTGTTCCCGGCGCTGTGCTTCCTGGGCACCTTCGGCAGTTGCCAGCGGGCGCCCAGGA
>JANOOW010000593.1:0-1952 GCA_031421555.1 Hyphomicrobiaceae bacterium
GATCGCCGCGACCGCCGGGCTCTTGCCGTATCGTGCAGCGAGAAAGTCCGCGACCGATGTCAAGTTTTGACTTTTCGATAAGCGGACGATGCGCACTAGCAGCGGGGTGCCGACGGCAAACATCAGGATCGGTCCGAGATACACCGGGATGAAATCGTAACCGGTGGAGCCTGCCAGTCCGACGCTGCCGAAGAACGTCCACGATGTGCAGTAAACCCCGAGCGTCATGGCGTAGATGAAGGGACGGCCGCGCGTACCTTTGCGCGAGCGCATCATCCGGTCGCCAGCCCACGCCACCCCAAACAGCGCGCACACGTAGCCAACGGCGAGTGCGACGATGGCTCCGGTTTGAAACATGTGCTTTGGCGCCTATTCGCTTGTCTTCATTTTTGGTTGTAGGACTTGGCGGGCATAATAAACAAAGTACAATACCGCAAAGGCAGGCGATAATGCTCATGTAAAAAAATCTCATCTACCATGTCTATGAACAGTATTCCTATCATGGATTGATTGTACGGGCTTGCCGGTTACTTGAACGCTCGCTAAAGCCGATGCGGCGACATCGGAATAATTGGCCAGGCGTGCCTTGCGTCAACTCATATTAACGGGAGGAATCACATGAGCATGATCGACGAATTCAAGGAGTTTGCCTTGAAGGGCAACGTCGTGGATCTCGCGGTGGGTGTCATTATCGGCGCCGCTTTCGGTAAGGTCGTCTCCACGCTTGTCGATAGCATACTGATGCCGCCGATTGGATTTCTCATGAGCGGCGTGGACTTCAAGGACCTCGGCGTCAATCTGGGCACTGTTGCAAAGCCGGTGCTCATCAAATACGGCGCCTTTATCCAGTCGATCATCGACTTCGCGATCGTCGCATTCGTCCTGTTCATGGTGATTAAGGCAATGAACAGGATGAAGAAAAAGCCGGTCGATGTCGCCGTCGTGCCGCTGGCACCCGCGCAGAGCGAAATCTACCTCAGGGAAATTCGCGATTCGCTTGCGAAGCGTTGATCGAAAAAACCGGAAAGCCTCGCAATGCAAACTGCGGGGTTCATTTTCAGCTAGGAGCAGCTGCCGCCGCCGAGCACGCAGAACTTCGCGCAATTCGTGTGGCACAGTTTCACTGCGCCTCTTGAAAACATGCCGCCCTCGGCCTTTAGCGAGAGCGCAAGTGTTGCAGCCATTTCGAACTCCGGCTCGTAAGGCAGCAACGTGCACGGCAAAACCACCGGGTGGGCCGCGCCCTTGCGTTTGACCACCATGCGGCTCGTTGCGCACATCATGTCGACCGGGCGCTTCTTGAGGATGCCCCAGCAGGCCGTCGTGATTTCCGGTACGTCCGCATGCCCGTCCATTTCCGGCAGCAACATGAGGTGCTTGTTGCTGGATGGATTGATCCGCCATTCGTGCGCCGCAATCAGCTCGGCGTAACCGGCGCGTGACTCCGGCTCGGACTCCGCCCAGCAGGTACGCCCCGCGATGGCGATTTGAAAGTCGTTCTGGCTCAGCCAATCGAGACCGGTCAGCGCCTTGTCCCACGTCTTCGCGCCGCGCTCAGCTTCATGCAGCACCTTGGAATGGTGGTCGAGGCTCACGCGCAACGTCAGCGCCGAACCGTACTGCTCTCGCAACGCCAACAGGCCAGCCTTGATTTTTGGCCGCTGCATCGGCTGCATCGCGTTGGTGAGAATCAAGATGCTGTGGCCCCGGGCCAGCGCGTCGCCGGTCATGGCGAGCATGTCCGGGTTGAGAAACGGTTCGCCGCCGGTAAACGCGATTTCCTTGGTGCCAAGCTTCAGATCGCCGATTTCATCCAGATAAGCTGCAACCTCGGCGGCCGATATGTAGACGAGCCGGTCGTTGCCCGGGCTCGATTCGATGTAGCAATTCTGACAGGTGATGTTGAAAAGCGTGCCGGTGTTGATCCACAAGGTATCCAAGCTGACGAAGGG
>JANOOW010000594.1:0-2313 GCA_031421555.1 Hyphomicrobiaceae bacterium
TATATGGCCGCAGCGCGCACGCTCGGCCACGACCTGGGATCGAACGGTGTCCGCTTGGTTTACGGCGGCGGCAGCCTCGGATTAATGGGCGAAGTGGCGCGCTCCACGCTCGCCGCTGGCGGTCAGGTCACCGGCATCATACCAAATTTCCTCTCGACGAAGGAGCAGATGCTGCGTTCGGTCGATGAGTTGATCGTGACCGAGAACATGCACGAGCGCAAAATGCTGATGTTCGAGCGTTCGGATGCGTTTGTCGCCTTGCCGGGTGGCATCGGCACGCTGGAGGAACTCGTCGAGCAGCTGACATGGGCGCAGCTGGGACGTCACGAAAAGCCGATCATCGTCGCCAACATTCAGGGGTTCTGGACACCATTCCTGCATCTACTGGCGCACATGAAAGGAGACGCGTTCATTCGCGCCGGACTCGACATCCGGTTTGTGGTCGTCAACACGGCCGATCAGATTTTGCCGGCGATCCAGGCCGCGGCTAAGGGCGTTTCCGCCGTCGATGCGTCGCTCGTGGCGAAGTTCTAGCCGGTGGCCGTTTCAGAAGCCGTATGCCGTCGGCCACACGCGCTTGGGAACAAGCGATTTCCGGGGACAGGGCGATGCGCCGCAATTCGGCTGCATTGACCCCTCACCGGCGCCGCATGCTATCGTTTAGATTGAGCAGGCCGCCCCGAGTCGCGGGCTTGAACGGATCGCTATGCAACGTGGAACAATAGCCGGTAGCGCACCGTCGCGGAGCAAGGCTCTGGCGATCGCGCTGTTGTGCGCGTGCGGGGCAGCGACGTTGCTGCCGGTTGCGGTCAGCGCGCAAGGATGGTCGTGGCCTTGGCAGAATCAGCAGCCTGCACCGCCGCGGGAGCCAGCCTACCGGCCACCAGCCGCAGTGCAGCCGCCACCCGGACAGGGCGGCTATCAGGGTGGGTATTCACCCACGCCGCAAGCCGGCAATCGTGGCTCCGGCAACCCGATTTGTCTGCAGCTCGAACAACGCCTTGCCCAGGAAGCCAGTCGCGGCAGCCAATCGCGCGATCTCCTGCCACGGCTCGAAGCCGACATTCGGGTGGCCGATCGCACCGCCCAGCAAGGCATATCGCAACTCGAGCGGGGCGACTGCTTCGAGTATTTCCTGTTCTCCAAGACCTTGCGGCGCACCCGCACCTGCATCGACCTCAACGCGCAGGTGGACGCCGCAAAGCGCCGTGTGAGCGAACTCGACACGCAACGGCAACAGTTGGTCTCGTCAGGCGGGCGCTCCTATCAGGACGACATCATCCGGGAGCTTGCGCGCAACAATTGTGGCGCCAACTATCAGCAGGAAGCCAACAAGCGCGGCGGCTTGTCGTCGCTCTGGCAGGATGAAGACAGCGGTGGTGCCGGCAATGGTCAATTCGGCAATCTGCCGTTTGCTACCTACAAGACTGTCTGTGTCCGCTTGTGCGACGGCTACTACTTCCCGGTCAGTTTCTCGACGCTGCCGAACCATTTCGAGCGCGACGCCGATGCGTGCCAGTCGAAGTGCGCGGCGCCAGTCGAACTATTCTACCACCAAAACCCTGGTAGCGGCATGGAGCAGGCCGTTTCCTTCAAGTCGAAGCAGAATTATTCAAGCTTGCGGACGGCGTTCCGTTATCGCAAGGAATTCGTGCAGGGATGCTCCTGCAAACAAGCCGAGTACGTACCCGGCACGCCCCCACCCGAAAAACGCGCCGACATACCGGGATCCGCAGTGGCCGCGGCGCCTGTGCGAAAAACGCCATAGCTGAGAGTTGTGATGGATCCGCCGCCGCATAATCGAATGCGCGTCGGCGCCAGCACTCCGATCATTCACGCCACCATCGATCACCTGTCGGAGATCCGCTACGTCCACGCGCAATCGCTGCGCGCGGCGGTTCTCACCTGGGCCGACGAAAAACAGGCACTAGCCTACGCCGGCTCCGTCTACACGCCTGCGTACTCCGCGCCGATCGAGCGCGCGATCGGCAACCGGCGGCTGTTTGCTGGGTCGATTGACGGGCGCATCGTCGGCACCTGCGGATGGTCGCCGATGGAAGATCACAGCCCGGTCGCGCGCGTGAGGTGGTGCTACGTCCTGCCGATGTTCCGGCGGCTCGGCATCGGCCGCCGCCTGCTTTTCACAACCGAGGCATCGGCCGAAGCGGATGGCTATTTAACCTTCGTCGCCGAGGCAACGCCCGGTTCGGCCGGCTTTTTCGAAACCGCAGGCTTCGGGATCACAGCTCAGGGCACGCGCACGCTGGCTGGGACGGAGGGCCTTCCCGTCACCTACTTGCGGCGCCGGCTTTT
>JANOOW010000595.1:0-1714 GCA_031421555.1 Hyphomicrobiaceae bacterium
ATCGGCATGATTAACGATATGGGCATTCAGGTGTATGAAGAAGCGCCCGATGCTGAAGTGCGGAAATGGCGCGCGCCGATGCGCTGACTATTGCGTCCGGTATCGCGGGCATGTCGTTGATGGAAGCCGCCGGTCGCGCGATCGCTGCCGCGGCTTCATCGATGGTGCGGGATGATGCACGTGTGCTCGTTATGTGCGGGCCCGGCAACAATGGCGGCGATGGGTTCGTCGCGGCGCGGTTCCTGAGAGAGGCGGGCATCTCTGTCCACGTCGCGCTTTTGCGAGAGCGCGCGCAACTCAGAGGCGATGCAGCAATCGCTGCAGAGCGATGGGCCGGGCCAAGCGCTCACCTCGACGAAGCGTCAGTGAGCCAATTTGGTTTGCAAGAAACTGACCTGGTGATCGATGCCGTTTTCGGCGCTGGGCTGGATAGGCAGTTGTCCGGCAACCTCGAAAGCGCTTTCGAGATCGTGCGCGCGAGTGGCGCCCAGGTGCTGGCAGCCGACGTGCCGAGCGGCATCAATGGCGATACCGGTAGAGCACTCGGCAGGCCGTTACGCGCAGCATCCACGGTTACGTTCTTTCGCCCCAAACCGGGGCATTTGTTGCTGCCGGGGCGCGAATTTTGCGGCCGGCTGATCGTGGCCGGTATTGGTATCTCCGATCGTGTGTTGGAGGAAATTTCGCCCAGGACATTCGTCAATCGTCCTGCCCTCTGGCTAGGCCAGCTGCCACGCTTGTCAGCACAAGACCATAAGTACGCGCGTGGGCATGCGGTCGCCGTTTCAGGTCCGCCACATTCGACGGGCGCGGCACGGCTGGGCGCGCGAGCCGCATTGCGCATCGGCGCGGGCTTGGTCAGCGTTGCCTCGCCGCTGGCATCGGTCACGGCCAACGCGGCGCAGCTCACCGCGATCATGGTTCGCCCGTTCGATGACACCGATGGTCTTTCGCACTTGCTGTCCGACGCGCGGCTCAACGCGTATCTTATCGGCCCCGGCGCGGGGGTGGGGGAGGCGACGCGGCGGCATGTGACGCAGTTGCTGACGAGTTCAGCTGCCGTCGTGCTGGACGCCGACGCGTTGACGAGTTTCTCGGGCAAACCGCACAGCGATCAGCTTTTCGGCTCGATCGCAGCGCGCCAGGGGCCTGTCGTGTTGACACCGCACGGCGGTGAGTTCGCGCGCTTGTTCGGCGGCTTGCCCGATCAGCTGTCCAAGCTCGAGAGCGCGCGACATGCTGCTCGCCTGTCTGGCGCCGTCGTCATATTGAAGGGTGCCGACACCGTGATCGCGTGTCCCCGAGGGCGTGCGGCGATCAACGACAACGCACCGCCGTCGTTAGCCACGGCTGGATCAGGCGATGTGCTCGCCGGCTTCGTGACGGGATTGTTGGCGCAGGGAATGGAGCCCTTCGAAGCTGCTTGTGCCTCGGTCTGGCTGCACGGGGCATGCGCAACAAGCTTCGGTCCGGGATTGATCGCGGAAGATTTGCCGGAAACACTGCCGGCGATACTCGCGACGTTGATACCCGCTCGATAACACCGGGAATACAAAACCGGCACGATCGAGGATCAAGTGCCGGGTTCAATGCAACATTCTGGATTGCAAATTCGCTAATCAGATAGCGAAGTCGATCATCTTCTTGCCCTTGTCGAGCTTTGAGACGAGCCAGTTCGGCTTACGCCCGCGACCTGTCCACGTTTCGTTCGGGT
>JANOOW010000596.1:0-12758 GCA_031421555.1 Hyphomicrobiaceae bacterium
CCATCGGGTCGCCGAACTCGTTGAGCCCGGCCTCTGCGAGCACCTTCTTCAGGCACTCGGCGGCCGCTTGCTGTCCGCCGTCCGGCGCCGGAGGCGTGCCGGCGTCCAAGGTGTCGACGAGCGACCCTTGCGCAGGCGCGGGGACCCTACGCCTGGCCGTTCAGAACTTCAAGCAACCCCGCCTTTTTCGTCCGGCGAGCCGTCAAATGAACTGCCAATGAACAGCGCGGCCTTGGTGCCTCGATGGCACAGCAGCGCGTGTCTCTTTGTTTCGTCACAGGAATCTACGAGCCACGCCACATTCCCAGCTCAAGGTCAACACGTTGTAAGCTTAGCCTTGCGCTACGCTTTTTTTGAAACCGAAGACGTTGAGCCGCGTAACTTTGAGAGAGACGGGGATGTAATCATGTTGAAAAAAGCGAACGCCTTTCGCCACAGCCGCATCGTACGCAGCGTACGGGATTTCTTGACCGGTCTCGGTCTCTTCGCACTCATTCTGACCGGAAGTTCCTACCTCCCGGCTCGCGAAGCAACCAGTCGACTGCCGATCTTCACCTCGCGCGCCCATGCCTCGCCGGCTTATGAATATACGCAGATCAACAACGTGTTTGCCGCCCGGGCGGATTCCAAGGCCGCCACCGTGACGGCACAGCCGGGCAAAGAGCGGCACCACATGGTGATACTGGCCCTCGTTTTCGCTTCACTCGTCGCTTTTAACTTGGCGTTTCTGAGACACCTGCGCCGCGTGTACGCCTCCCCGCGGTAATGGTGACGGGGGAGCGGTTTTGACGAAAATTTGTCTGGAGAGATCCAGATCGACTATCGCAAGGCTTCTCCCCCACACCTATGTTAACATTCGGCAATGTAATCTGCCGTAGCGATTTCCGAACGCGTTTCCGTCAGGAGCCAATGCGCCATGAAAAGCATCCGAATAGCGTGTGCAGCGATCGCTCTCACAGGCGTTGCTCTCGGGGCAATGGCCGCAGCGCTTTCTTCACCTGACCGGTTGTTGGGCGAATCGTACGAGCGGGCGTTGGCATCTGCTCCCAACGGCGATGCAGCAGGTTTGGCGCGCGCCGCGCATGCGCCTGGTAGCGAACATTTTTGGCTGACCAGTGCGGTGGGAGAGACACAGTCGATCACGCGCGCATCGATTGCTACCGATGCAATCGTGATTGCCGACATCAAGAAGGCAGTCGCGGTGACAGGCGGGTTCGATGCAGCGCGGGTCGAAGTGCTCGACGTGCAAGAAGTGCCGCGGGCATCATTACAAGGCCAAAACCCGGCCGCTCGCGCGCTTCTCGTGACAGTCAGCGTAGGCGGTGAGCAAGGCCAGCGCTTCGTGCTCGACGTGGGCCCAGCGCCGGTATCGGCGAAGACGGCCAACGCGTTGTAAAGCTTTGGCGCGATCAATCCTGTTCTTCGACTACCTTGCGGTAGGGACCATATTCGGCCAGCATCTCGCGATGTTCGGCAACAGCCGCCCGTTCCTCGACGAGGTAGCGTGATACGGCCCGCCTCAGGCTCGGATCGGCAACCCAATGGGCGCTGAACGTTGCCGCCGGCATGTAGCCGCGGGCCAGCTTGTGTTCGCCCTGCGCTCCCGCCTCGACCCGCTTCAAGCCGTGCGTAATCGCATAGTCGATCGCCTGGTAATAGCAGACTTCGAAGTGCAGGCAGGGGTGGTGCTCCGCCATGCCCCAGTAGCGGCCATACAGGCAATCGCCACCGATCATGTTCAGCGCGCCGGCGACCGGCCGGCCGTCGCGCATTGCAAAGACGAGCAGGCATTGATCCGCCATCGATTGCCCGAGTAGAGAAAAAAACTTGCGGTTGAGGTATGGGCGCCCCCACTTGCGGCTGCCGGTATCCATGTAGAACTCGAAGAATGCGTCCCAATGCGCTTCGGTTATCGCCGCGCCCTGCACATGTTCGATGGTGAGCCCCGAACTCAACGCCTGCGTACGCTCCTTGCGGATAGTCTTGCGTTTGCGCGATGATAGCCTGCCAAGGAAGTCATCGAAGGTCGCGTAGCCGGCGTTGAGCCAATGGAATTGCTGATCGGTGCGCTGGAGATACCCGAGCCCAGCCACGCGGGCCCACTCGCCTTCCTGCATGAACGTCACGTGCACCGATGACAATTCCAAGCGCCTTGCCAACTCGATCGCACCCGCAGCTAGCAAGGCTACGTTGTAGGAGGCATCGGATCCTTCCCGTACAAGGAGCCTGGGCCCCGGCACTGGCGAAAACGGCACGGCAACTTGCAGCTTCGGATAATATTGCCCGCCGGCGCGCGTGTAGGCTTCGGCCCACCCATGGTCGAACACGTATTCGCCCTGGCTATGGGTCTTCACGTAAGCCGGCATGCATGCAGCGACACCACCGGCCGCGTCTTCGACGACGAGGTGCTGCGGCACCCATCCTGAGCGTCCGCCAACGCACTTGGCATCTTCCAGCGCTTTCAAGAATGCGTGTGCGACGAACGGATTGTAAGCCGCCGGATCAGGGTTGGCGCATGCGTCCCACTCGGCTGCGGCAATCTTCGAGATAGCTGGTTCGACCCTGACGACACCCGCAGCTTTGGCACTCATCGACACCCTCGCGAAACACTACGATCACACTAACAGTTTCAGCACTCTTCACGCGACGCATAGCACCCGCTATATGTGCGACACTGTGTCGAGAGGGGGAGACGTTCCGATGCGCCTGCGCAAGCTTAGTTCGATGACGTTCGTTGCGATTGCGCTGCTGCTTGCGGCACCGGCTGCATCGCGCGAGCCGGAAGAGGGCGTCAAACTCAAGAACCCCGGCATCGTCGGCCGCACCATCCGTCTACTGGCTTCGCCCGAGACGCTCGAGAAGGCGGGCGAACAGCAGTACGCGCAACTGACCCGGCAAGCATTTCAGAAGCGTGCCTTGCTGCCCAACGAGCACGCGCAAGTCGTCCGCCTGCGCAAGATCTTTCAGGATTTGCTACCGCACTCCTACAAGTTCAACGAACGCGCGAGGGACTGGAAATGGGAGGTCAACGTCGTCAACTCACCGCAGGTCAACGCGTTTTGCATGCCTGGTGGCAAGATCGCATTCTTTACCGGCATCCTCGACAAGATGAAGCTGACCGACGACGAAGCCGCAATGATCATGGGGCATGAGATTGCGCACGCCCTGCGCGAGCATTCCCGCGCCCGCGCCGCGAAAAACAAACTGACAAGCTTCACCACCCTGGCTGTCGCCGTTCTTGTCGGTGGCAACGCCGGCGAACTCGCCCGCGTCGGTGGCGGTCTACTCGGCCTGCGCTTCTCGCGCTCGGATGAAACCGAGGCGGATCTCGTCGGCATGGAGCTTGCCGCTCGTGCCGGCTACAACCCGGCCTCGGGCGTGTCGCTTTGGGAAAAGATGAGTGCGGCCAATTCAGGCGCGCCGATGGAGTTCATGTCGACCCACCCCTCCGGTACCACCCGCATCGCCACCATAAAGGCGAACCTGAAGGACGTTATGCCGCTGTACGAGCGGGCAAAGGCGAAGCGCCTCTAGATCACACGCCCATCACGGCAACCACCCTTCAAACGTGGGGGCGTCGGCCCATTCGGCGGCGATTTTCCGCTCGGCGGCGGTGCGCACGGTCCAGCAGAATAGCGGCATCTGCAGACCCTCGCGCAGGAAGCGCGTGACCGGCGTCGGCAGCGCCTTCACGTGATAGCTGACGAAGCCCGGCTGCACCGGACCATTTTCCAACAGGTGAGTGAGCCGGTAGGCACGCTCCGCACTCAGGCGGTCGAGCCACCAGCCCTCGCCCTGATAGATGCCAGACACGATACCGCGCGGAACGCTGGGGCAAAGCTCCCGCATGCGCGCCATCACCACCGGATCGAACGACATCAGCGCCAGCGGTCCGCCGTAGTTGCGACTGAGCGCTGCGATCGCCTTCAAAAACTGCATGTTCGGCGGCGCCCATTCGCTCTTGATCTCGACCAGCAGCGGCACGCGACCGCCAACGAGATCGAGAAAATCCGCAAACGAGATAATGTGCGCGTCACTGTCCCGGTAACGCAGCTTCTTGATTTGCGCCCGCGAGTGCGCATCGATACGGCCGCTTGCGTCGATCAGCCGGTCGAGCGTTTCGTCGTGGAAGACCATCGGCGTGCCATCGGCCAGCGGCTGCAGATCGCATTCGATGCCGTAGCCGCCGGCGATCGCCGCCTCGAATGCCGCAGCCGTGTTCTCAATTCGGCCCGCCCCCAGGTCGTGCAAGCCGCGATGGGCAATCGGCCTGACAAACGTGCCGGTATCGAATGAACTCATGCCGTTTTCCTCGTCGAGAATCGTGAATATCGCACCACATTCCCTCTTTTGCGCCTTTGTGTCGCGCTTACGGGCATGCTTTCTTTGCAAGACTCCACCTGGGCACTAAGCTGCTCGAGGCTGACCCGAACGAGGATCTCAACGTATGGCGCGCTTTCTAGACAGCCGGACCAACATTGCAATCGCACTCGCCGTGCTGCCGCTCACGGCGCATGCTGCGGGTCCCGGCGAGCCGGCGACATTGGCACCGCACCGTGCCGTCTACGAGATTACACTCGACAAGGCGAGGGCTGGCGCAGGCATGTCGGATCTCACCGGCCGCATGGTCTACGAACTGACCGGCAGCTCGTGCGATGGCTACACGCAGACGATGCGCTTCGTCACGCGCAGCATCAGCCAGGAGGGCGAACCGTCCGTCAACGATCTGCGCTCGACGACAGTCGAAGACACGACCGCGAAAACCTTCAAGTTCAACTCGAGCCAGTATCGCGACGATCAGCAGACCGAGGTAACGGCTGGCGATGCCGTGCGCCCGAACTCCGACCAGCCGATCAAGGTCGAGGTGGTCAAGCCCAAGAAGCTTGCGCTGACGGTTGGCGCCGATGCCCTGTTCCCGGTGCAGCACTCGATCAAGTTGCTGGACGCGGCGCGGGCCGGCAAGTCGATCTTCTCCGCCGACCTCTATGACGGCTCGGAAAAAGGCGAGAAGGTCTATGCGACGACAGCCGTGATCGGTACGCGCGTCGCGCCAGGCAAAGCTGCCAAGACACCCGACGTCAAAAACAGCGAGAAGTTGGAAAACCTGGCGGCTTGGCCGGTGTCGCTCAGCTATTTCGACAAGAAGGCCGAGAGAAGCGATGGTACGCCCTCATATGAACTGGCGTTCCTGTTTTTCGAGAATGGCGTTAGCCAGCGTCTCTTCATCGACTACGGCGATTTCTCGATCCGCGGTGCACTGAAAGACCTGACATTTCTTGATGCACCCGCTTGCGAAAAGAAACCTTGAGAACTGCCCCAACGCCCGGAAGATCAAAAGCAGATGAACTTCGCGCTGACCGACGACCAACTCGCAATCCAGGAGATGGCGCTCACTTTCGCCAAGGAAAGGTTGGCTCCGAAAGCTGGCGAATGGGACGAGACGGCACACTTCCCTGTCGACGTGATCCGCGAGACGGCAGCGCTCGGCATGGCGACGATCTACGTGCCCGAGGACAAGGGCGGGTCGGGCCTAAGCCGCATGGACGGCGCGCTGATTTTCGAGGCGCTATCGTACGGCTGCCCGGCGATCGCATCGTATATTTCGATCCACAACATGGTTGCGTGGATGCTGTCGAAGTACGGCGCCAAATCGCAAATCGACGCGTGGATGCCGAAGCTCAACTCGATGGAGTGGCTGGCGAGTTATTGCCTGACCGAGCCCGGTGCGGGGTCGGATGCGGCGGCGATGAAAACGACTGCCAAGCGCGCCGGCGATCATTACGTTCTGAATGGCAGCAAACAATTCATTTCGGGCGCCGGGGCCACCGACTTCTATTTCGTATTCGCCCGCTCCGGTGGCGAGGGCGCAAACGGCATCTCGGCGTTCGTCATCATGAAGGACACGCCGGGTCTTTCATTCGGGCAACTAGAGCGCAAGATGGGTTGGAATGCGCAGCCGACGCGCCAGGTCATCATGGAAAACGTGAAGATCCCAGCCGGCAATCTGGTTGGCGAGGAAGGCCGCGGCTTCAAGTTCGCGATGTCGGGCCTGGACGGGGGACGCGTCAACATCGGCGCATCGTCGTTGGGTGCGGCGTGGGCCGCCCTCGACAAGTCGCGCAACTACATGTTCGAGCGCAAGGCCTTCGGCCAGGACCTCGCGCAGTTCCAGGCTCTGCAATTCAAGATCGCCGACATGGCTACGGATCTGGAAGCAGCCCGGCTGATGATCTATCGCGCCGCCGACGCGCTCGATCGCAGTGACCCGGACGCTTCCATGTATTCCGCGATGGGCAAGCGCTACGCCACCGACCTCGGCTTCAACATCGTCAACGAGGCGCTACAGATCCACGGCGGCTACGGCTACCTCAAAGACTACGGCCTGGAAAAACTCGTGCGCGACCTGCGCGTCCACCAGATCCTCGAAGGCACCAACGAGATCATGCGCGTGGTGATTGCCCGCAAGGTGTTGGGGGGAAACAGGGGATAGGGTGGTTAGGTAGGTGGCAAACCGATCAACAGTCACGCAACGCATCATGTCGCAGGAGATCATCGAAGAAGCTGATCGTCCGCGTCAGACCTTGTTCCAACTCGACCTTCGACGATCGGATGGCTTCCCGAGCGCGACCCTAGGGTGACCTCGCCGCGATTACTGATATCTGACTTGTTTGGGTTGGTGAGCGTCATGCACGCAATTCCACGCCTGGAAGTTATCAATCAAAATAGTCATCGCCGCGCCGAAGCGAAGCGATGACCATACCTATCAGAATCTGATCAGATATTTTTACCAACGACAACTGTCTGGTTTTCTTCGACATCCGCAATACCGGCACGCTCCGTCCATTCAGGCATTGCCGAAAGTTGGGCGTCGGTCAAACCGCGAACCACCAATCGATCACCCGATACGTAAGTATTGCTGACCGGGACGCTAATCTGCTTTTCGCCCAAACCTAAAAACCCGCCTCGGCCGATAATTACGCTGACTTCGTTCTTGGTGTTGCGAACGACGCGCTCGATATCGCCTAAAAGCTGGCCCCTGACATTGTACAGTGACACATCGAGCAACCAGTCTACTCTGACCGGGCGCCCTTGGTCATTGGCCGCCGCTTGCTGCTGGCCGGCTGCCGCCTGCGTTGGCGTCGCCTCTGGTTTGTCGGCTTTCTGGGCGTCGGCATTCGCATCGTCGATGACAGCAACAATGAGCAATGTTTCTGGTGTGATCGGCTGCGACTGTTGCGAAGTCAAAGCGGGCGATTGTTGGGCGACCTGCTGCCGTGTTTTCATTGACAGCTTAAGACGCTCGCCCTCGAGCACCATTTGATCGAGAGGAATCTGATAACGTTGCGTCGACTGACCCTCGGTCAATGCCACAACGGCAAGAACTTGATTGACCACTGCCCCGGCTCGCCATCCGCGCGGCATGGCCTAAGTTCAGGCAGCCGTGCTGGAACAGCTCGCCCGGGAATATCGCCCGAGCAAATTGCTGGCCGCATGCAGCTCGAAAACGCGCCAGAGCGCGTTTCCCATGAGACCATCTATCGCTTCATTTATGCCGAGATCACAAGCACCAAGGACTACTCCTGGCGCCAATTTCTTCCTCGGCAGACGGCAGACGTGACCACCTGAACTCGTCCAACACAAGGGCCAGCGCCGTCACATCCACTGCCTCGCTACCCTTCGTTGCCAAAGCCACAGGATCGGGACGAAACCCAATTCCATGACAAGCGCGAAAATCATTACGGGTTCGGGCCATCCATCAATGAGCACGCCGTACAGGCGAGCGAAACCGCCGGTGATAACGAGCGCTGTGAGTAGCCCGATACGATACCCGTTTTTTTCAATGGCGGGGATTGCTGAGGCAAACCCGCATGCAAGGCCTAACAAGAGTCCCGATAGATAACGGACATGACTGTCGAGCGTTACATCGGCGGGATGTCCAAAAATTCCTGCGGCAAATGCGATCCCCCCTAGGCCGCCGGCGAGCGGCACAAGGCAGCCGATGATCATCAATGCTTGCAGAAATCGCTTCTCAACTATTCTGTTCAAAGAGCGCCGCCTCACACTAACTCTGGGTGCCTGTTGCCAACGCTAGCTGCCTTGGCCGATGAATTGGGTCACGTCGCGCAGCACGGGCGCGTCCCGGCGGAACGGGCGAGACAGCGCGAGCAAAATGCCAACATGGCTGACGTGTGGATAGCTCTTGACGCTGACAGCGGTTCCGAAGTCCCTCAATTTGGCGGCCAGCCTATGCGTGTTGCGGGGATAAACTGTGGTGTCATCGGCTCCGGTCGCCAGCAGCATTGGCGGAGCCTTGGCTGTGACAACATGAATAGGCTGAGTGGCAGCTTGATCAGGTGCATTGCCAAAAGCGGCGCGGGTAACGTCGAGATCGAGCGGTAAGAAGTCGTACGGCCCGGCAAGCGCGGCGACACCCCTTATGACAGATGGATCCAGACCAGCGCTTTTAAGGTAGCGATTATCGAGGGCGAGCATCACTGCATTGTAAGCGCCGGCCGAGTGACCGAACAAAAAAAGTTTGCCGGGATCGCCGCCGAACCGACTCGCGTTCTGATACGTCCAAGCCGCCGCGGCGGCGCTGTCCTGGAGAAATGCTGGGAAGCGGACTTCGGGTACCAGGCGATAATCGGCGACGACAGTAACAAATCCCTGTGACGAAAGAGCCTTGCCTAGAAAAGAATAGTCCTCTTTGCGCCCGCTGTTCCAAGAACCTCCGTACAGAACCAATACCACCGGCGCCGAATCTACCCGGGCCGTTGGAACATAGACGTCGACTTTTTGGCGCGGATGGCTGCCATAGGCGACGTTCGCTGCCGCCAGCACAGCGCCATCGTCCGTTACGATAAGAGCGTTATACGCCGCGAGGGGACTGCATCCGCCAACTGCTAGAGTCGCCAGCAGGCACACGACTGAGACCAAGGACGCCAGATATCCAGCTCGACTCTCCGACGGAAGCGGTGTTGGTAAGAGCAATTAAGATCTCTCCAGTTTGCGCCAGTTGTCCCGCCGGGGCCCATCCGGCCTACGAAGGGGAGGAATGAGGATCAGACTACCGAAAACGATCAGCGCTGCACTGCTATGAAGAAGGATGAAAACCCACGGTGGTGCCGGAAAAAAGAGCACCGGAGACATCCAATGCTCCGTAAACGTTTCCGTGTACACCGTTTGACCGGAGCGTTGGCGAAGAGCGCGTTCGAGCTGGGTCAGTGGACACTCGGCGCCAACCCACGTCTCCGCAGCTATGAGCATGATCAACGTCAAATGAGCGATGCGGAACCATGGATTGCGGACCCATTTAAGCCCGACGATACCTCCGGCGACAATGATTATCTGCCCGAGTACCACGAAGAGTGCCACGGCTACATGAGCGGTTAGGACCACGTCTGCAAATAGCGCCCATTCGCTATAGGTAGAAGCGTCGGCCATTCGCAAACCCCAGCTTGCCACATCCTAGCGGGAGCGGCCCTCATCCAAGTCGGAGACGACCGGTACAAGGTCTTAAGTTTAAGTATGTGGTGATGAACTGAGGCGGGCTGCTCGCGTGATCCGATGATCCGCTGCTATGCTCAAGACGACGCCACGTTTCATGAATTTCCTCATTAAATATCGAGCGAGCTCTGTAATCGAACTCACTGAAGCTACGGGTGACGAGACAGACAAGTTTCATCCCCTCCCTGGTGATCGGGATTCGCGAAATACCGAATTTGCATGTCGAAGAGCCGTTTGTCGGTGTATTTGGCGAGCCCAGATTAACGTACTCGCCCTCAATCGAAGCCTTGACGCCGCACTGGCACCACGCGTGTTATAAGCATGGCTGAGACGTACCCGAGCAGCAATGAGCGCCGTCCATCGCCGGCGGCCCTGCTGGGGCTCGCCGAAAAAATAACGCGCGGCAAGTCCAGGTTTTCCTTGGCATGGCGCCGGGCTTCGGCAAGAGCCGCGCGATGTTAGGTTAGAATGATCGGGATCGACGCGATTGGCCCCTCTCGTCCAGTCGTCGTTCGACCCAAGCTACCGCGTCGACACCGCGTCCGATCCCATAGCAAAGCAAATTTTCCTTCTTCAGCCACTCGCGTGTCGCCGCGCATGGTATATGTGGATGGAAGCAAGCCAGACTGGATCGAAGGATTTACGAAGAACACCTTCACGGCGATGATCGAAGGCATTCGGAATAATGCGGTGGCGACGGGCCTCATGACGAATCAGGAGTTCCAGCAGGGGGTTCAAGACCTTCTTCGCACCGCCACAAGCGAGGGTGTATTCAGCTATACGTTCTTCAAAGCAGTGGCGGCAGTGTAACGATGAGGCCGTATGACCCTCGATGGCAACCTGGTGCAGATTCCCGAACGCCAGCGTGTACAAGAACAACCTCCGCAACTTCACGACCAACGCCAATCGGCGCGAGGACTTTGTCGTCGGCATCGGTTACGGCGACTCGATCAACGAGGCGCAGGAGATCGCGCTGGAAGTGTTGGCGACCACCCGGCGGTCCTGAACGACCCGGAGTTATCGGTGCTGGCGGACAGCTTAGAGAAATCGACGGTCGGTCAACCTGCGGATCTATTTCTGGCTCAACGGCCGCGAACACAGTTGGCTGAAAGTGCGCTCTTCGGTGATCCGGCTGGTGAAACTCGCCTTCCAAGAGAACGGCATCTCGATGCCTGACGAGGCCCGAGAGGTCATCTTCCCACAAGGTATTCCCGTCACCATGCTGGACGGGAAACAGGAAGTGACGGATGACATCCGACCGGTCAAGCGGTCCCAAGTCCAACCGTCGGGCAAAGAAGTGCATCCGACGTCCACCAAAGCCGAAGGGCGGCTAGCTAGCGAAGCGGGCGTTATCAAGGAACAGGCACGGCTCGTCCAGCCATTGAACCGCGAGGAGAACTTGTTGGGAGTTCCTCCCGGCACTCCGCCAACCGATGACACGGGGAGGAAACACGGCGGTGAGGGAGAGCAATCAGGCAAATGATCCGGAAACTTCAGCACTGGTGGCAAGAGACGCGGGCAAGCTTTTGGTTCGTTCCCGCAGTCATCGTTCTGGGTGCGGTAGCGCTCGCTACCTGCCTGATCATCCTCGATGCAACCGTCGAACTGCATGTAGATAAGAGGTGGCCTCTGGTCTTTGGTGCGGGTGCCGCCGCTTCTCGCGGCCTGCTCTCTGCTGTCGCCAGCTCGATGATCACGGTGGCCGGGGTGGTGTTCTCCATCACGATCGTGGCTCTGTCGCTGGCGTCGAGTCAGTTCACCTCACGGGTCCTGCGCAACTTTATGCGAGACTTGAACAATCAGGTGGTGCTCGGCGTGTTTCTGGGCATCTTTACCTACTGTCTGGTGGTGCTCAGGGTCATTCGAAGCGGCGACGAAGGAGCGTTTGTCCCGTCACTCGCGGTATTGGTTGGCTTGTTCCTAGGGTTCGTCGGCATCGGTTATTTGATCTTTTTCATCCACTACGTTTCGATGTCCATCCAGTCGTCGAGCATTATTGCCGCAGCGGCGCACGAAACCATCGCTGCCGTGGATCACTTGTTTCCAAAGGAGATGGGCGATGACGAAGAAGAAGACGCGGACGGTGACTTGGCAAATCTACCGGAGCAGACTTGGTCTGCCGTTCCGGCACGGAAGACCGGTTACATCCAAAGAATAGACGGGGACTCGCTGCTGGTATTTGCGCGAGAACGCGGGACCATCGTGCGCATGGAACGCGGCGTCGGCGAGTTCGTCGTCGAGGGAACTCCGCTGATCTCGGTGGCCGGCCCTGCAATATTGGACGAACACACAGCTGAAGAACTTAATGCGGTCTACGTCATCAGCCCCCATCGCACGGTGGAGCAGGATGCCAGCTTCGGCATTCGGCAACTCGTGGACATCGCCCTGAAAGCGCTGTCGCCTGGCATCAACGACACCACGACCGCGGTGATGTGCGTGGACTATCTAACGGCGATCCTTGTCCGGCTTGCATCGCGACCAATTGCGACAGTCCGCCGCTTGGACCAAGGCGAGCTGCGCGTGATTGCTCGAGGGCCGAGTTTCGCGAGCCTGTTGGCCGAAGCCTTTGACCAGATCCGGCAGAATGCCGCGGGCAATGTCGCGGTTCTTACGCGCTTGCTGCACGCCTTGGAAATTATCGCCGGTCAGACGGCAAGCACCCGGCGGCGTCAATTGCTGCGGCAGCAGGCGGACTTGATCGCTGCCGTGGCCGACCGCACAATCCCCTCGCCACACGATAGCACTTGCGTCAAGGCCGTCTGGGTGCGTCTGTCCCAAGTTCTTGACGTGCCGAGCGGGCAGCGCCCCGGCTCTCCATCAAAAACTTAGTCCGCAAGATCGTCGAATGGTTGGCGTCGTCCCGCTGATCGAACTCGGTCTTTCATTCGCAGCGGCCACCGTATCCCGGCTCGGCAGCTCGCAAACGAGAACGCCTAAGAGCGTAGGCTTCTTCACGGCAGGGGTCCCCAAGGGCCTCACCACGACCGGTTTTCCGCGGTCGGCTGATTCCACAGAAGCGACGGCACTATTTCACGACATGTGCCACTAACGCGCGGAGCGTTTGCTTTGGAACGCGCCCGCAAGGCGGTTCTCGCCGGATGGGTACCGAACAAGGGTTGGCTCTCATCGAAGTGCCGAGCAGAGTTGGATGAGTTCGTGAACGAGTTTCGCGCCGTTGTGGGGCTAAAGCGCCTGCCGGAGATCGACTATCCTCTGCACGATCGCGATGTCCTTGTGACCGCCTGCGGGCG
>JANOOW010000597.1:0-23518 GCA_031421555.1 Hyphomicrobiaceae bacterium
ACCGGCATTGACCACCGAGCAGTCGACTTTCTGCGACAGCAGCTCGACGGCGCCGGCCGAATGGTGGCGCACCACGATGATGTCGGGCCGCATGGCGTTGAGCGTCATCGCCGTGTCGATCAGCGTCTCGCCTTTCTGCACGGAGGAGGTCGAGACGTTCATGTTCATGACGTCGGCGCCGAGCCGTTTTCCCGCTAGCTCGAACGAGCTTTGCGTTCGGGTCGACGCTTCGAAGAACAGGTTGATCAAGGTGCGGCCACGAAGCACATCGCGCTTCTTGTCGACCTGACGGTTGATCTCGGCGGCCTTGTCGGCGAGGTCGAGAAGGGAATTGATTTCCGGCGCCGTGAGACCCTCGCAGGTCAACAAATGGCGCTTCGGAAAGAAGAATGCTGGCGTGCTGCTGGGTACTGTCATCAAAGTTCGAGTGTATAGGGGGGATCACCGGCCGGGGCAAGCGGTGTTGGTCAATCGTTTTGACCAAGGATTTCTACAACGGGTTCGCCGCCCGCGATGAGCGACAAGGCCGTGGGTAATGCTTGGCCCAGTATTTGTTGCAGGCGGGCGCTGCTTGCGTTCCCGCAAGTAAGCCACAGCAGGTGGGGTGGGGCTCCCAGCCTTCGAACTAGTCCCACAAAGTCTTGATCCTTGCTCAAGAGCGTCGCGTTTGCGAGGCGGGCTGCATCGAAGATAACCCTATCGCTGGCGTCTCGAAGGCCCAGTTCTCTCAGAGCAACGGCTTCGATCGACAGGGTAGACTTCAACCAACTGGCCAAGTTCGGCGGAAGTTGCGCGTCGAGCCACAAAATCATGCCGCAACGCGCGGGATGTCTACCCGCGCTGCCGCTAACCTAAAGCAGGCTCTGATGTCATCCGCTTCCAAGTCCGGAAAATCGGCCAGAATTTGAGTTTCGCTGACGCCAGCAGCCAGCATTTCGAGGATATCGCTTACGCGGATCCGCATGCCCCTTATACAGGGGCGTCCGCCGCATTGATCGGGATCGTAAGTAATGCGTGGGTCGATTTCAGAGATCGATTTCGACATGCTAAGTTGATCCAGTTGACTTTTTTCCCACTCTATCATCGATCGATCCAGTAAGGAACTCAACCTGTTGAAAGCAACCCGGTGGCGAGGGCGTGGGACCATTCGGGGCGGCCGTTGTCGAGCGCGCGCTTGACGGCTGCGTCGTGATCGTAGGTGACGGCTAGGAAATCGACGTCGATCGTGCCGCGGCGAATATCGGCGATGGCGTAACGCGCATGCGGCGAACCAGTTTCCGAGACGTGGGGAATGCCGCCCGGATCGTCGTAGGCAGGGCAGCCGACGCTGCCAGGATTGACGACCAGCGCGCCGCCTTCGATTTGCAACAGGCGCGGCTGGTGGCTATGCCCGCAAAGGACGAGCCGTGTGCGCGCGTGGGTGCCAAGACGGGTCAAGACCTTGGTTGCCGGCGCAGGAACGAGCTTGCCGCCCTCAATGTCTTCAAGTGTGTAGCGATTGTCGTTGCCGGGACGGCCGTGGAACGCCGTGACGCCGGGCACAAACTCGGTGAGGCATGGCAGTGCTCCCAACCAAGCGCGCTGCCCGGTGCTCAATGCAGCATGGGCGAAGGCGTCCGATGGCCACATGCCGGCCACGCCGTCGAAGGCGACGGCGCGATCGTGATTGCCGCGAACCGTTGGCCAGCCGTGAGACATCAACAGCCGGCAGGTTTCGGCGGGCCATAAGGGACCAGATACGCAATCGCCGAGGTTGACGATGCGATCAATCGGACCGCGGCGGCTGAGATCATCCAGCACCGCTTCGAGTGCTGCCAAGTTGCCGTGGATGTCAGCAAGGATCGCGAGACGCAATGCGGTGTCCTCAGTAGGCTCCGGCCACTGCGCCGACGCCGTCCTTTTGGTACAGGTCGCGGCGGAAATTGACGATGCCGTCTTCCGTGGCCCATGCGGTAATGTAGACGAAGTATAGCGGGATCGGACGCTTCAGAGTTACGTTCTGGCGCTCGCCGGTCTTTTTGATATCGGCGATCCGTTCGGACGTGTAGCCATTGTCGGCGAGCAGCCAGGCGGCCAAATGCTCGATGCCCTGCACGCGCACACACCCGGACGAGGCGGCGCGGAAGTTACGCCCGAACATCGTTTCCGACGGCGTATCGTGCATGTAGACCGAATGATTGTTGTGGAAGTTGATCTTCAGGAAACCAAGCGGGTTATCCTTGCCGGGCTGCTGCTTGAATACAAGGTTCTTAGTAGCTCCACCCGACCAGTCGACCTTCGATGACTCGAGCTTCCGGCCATTGCCGTCGTAAGCGTCGATGCCGAATTTCGACAGCACGTCCTGACTGCGCTTCTGCATGTCCTGACCCTTGGGGATCAGATCCCTGTCGATGACGGTCGGTGGCAGCGTCCATACCGGGTTGAAATTCAACTCGTGGATCGCCGAGCGCAGCAGCGGTGTCTGGCGGTCGATCTTGCCGACGACGCCCGAGTGCCGCGACACGACGCGATCGTTCTCGACCGCCTCGATCTGCGCCGAGGGAATGTTGACGACGACATACTTCTTGCCGGTCTGACGCGCAAATTCCTGCAAGCGGCCGAGGTTGGCGCGCAGTTGGCGAAGGCGGGCCGCAGCCGGCACGTTGAGTGCCGCGATAGTGCGCTTGTCGACAACGCCGGTCGGCGTCAGCCCGTTCGAAGCCTGAAAGCGCTTGACGGCTTTTTCGACGTAGAAATCGAAGTGATCAGACGGCGATGCCTCCTTGAGATCGCCGGACGAGAGAAGCCGAAGCCGCAAGATGCCGACTGCATCACCTGTCATGCCGGCCGACAATTGCACCTCGGGTAAGGGCTGCCAGCCGCCACGCTCGGCAATGCCGGCGTAGTGCTTGATGGCGATCGTCATCGGCTCGACGTTGGCAGCCGATAGTGTAGGAAAGCCCTTCGGCGGATTGGCCTCCCACTCCTTGACGAAGGACCGGTCGAAGTCGGGGCTTGCCGTGGTGGTGTTGTTATGGCCCGGAAAACGCATCCAGTTGCCTTGCGGATCGTTGGCGGCAGCGCTCGAGCTTTGCGCAAGCAGCAGGGCCGCCAGGCAGCCGAACGACTTCAGCGAACTCGCGATGGACGACTTGCTCACGTGTGACACTCCCGCGCCTGCTCCGGCGTAACGTCAAAGTCGCAGGCCCCACCAATAGAAGCGTGAGGTTAACAAACAACAAAACGCAGCGCCAGTTCCGCACATGTAGCTGTCGCGGCACCTACTCAGATGAATTCGACGTCCGCGTTTGACCCGTAGCGAGTAAACCAACCTCTGGCCGATGCTGTGCGCACAAAATCATACGGGGCTCCAGATCACTCTGGCGCCCCGTATGATTGCATAAGTCACGTATTCGCGACGATCAGAGCTGGTAGCGTATCTGATCGGTCCAGTACCGCTCGAGACGCATCAGAGACTTGTTGACCGTGGTCAGTTGGTCGTTCGAGATCTGCGCGACGGCTTCGACCGAGCCCAACTGGCGCTGGTACAACTTCTGCACGATTTCGCAGGCATCGAGACCTTTTTCGGTGAGGCTGACGCGCACCGAGCGCTTGTCGGTCTCCGACCGCTTGTAGTGAATGTAGCCCATATCGACGAGCTTCTTCAGATTATACGAAACGTTTGAACCCAGGTAATAGCCGCGAGTCTTGAGTTCACCTGCCGTCAACTCGCTTTCGCCAATGTTATACAACAGCAATGCTTGCACGCTATTGAGATCCGCGCCGCCCAAACGGTCGAATTCGTTCTTGATGACGTCCAAAAGGAGGCGATGCAAGCGCTCGATCAAACGCAGAGCCTGCAGGTATTCAGTTTTGAACGTCTCATCGGAGACGGGAGCGCGATGTCGCGTAAGATCCAACGCTAATGCCATGTTACTGCCTCTTGCCTGTCCTGTACAATTCGCCTCGAATTGTTTCGAGGATCCCGATGTGCGGGTTAAGGAACAAGCTACAGGTATGTTGTAAAAGTTGCGCTAATACACATAGTAAAAGAATAGTTCCGCAGGGTCCACGGAAGAGATTATTAAGCAAGATGCAGTTGTTCTTCCCGGCAACAGTCGATTTTATACGCGTGAAGCCTGCATTTCACTGCGTGTAGGAAGCGTCATCTCATGTAGAGGATCGGCGTGAAAGAATGCCGCTGTCTGCGTGTCGGTGATGTCATGCGCGCGAGTGGGGCGCCAAACCGGTTTGCGGTTCTTGTCAATCAACAGCGCGCGAACACCTTCCTGGAAATTGTACGAGCCGATCAGCCGCCGGCCGGCACGATAGTCGAGCATCAGCGTTTGCCTTAAGTCCATCGATGCGGCGTCGCGGATATGGCGTAGCGCAATTGCAAGCGCTTGCGGGCTGGCGCAACCTAGATCATCGAGCACGTCTTGCGCCCAGGCTGCATCGGTGGGCTGAGCTGCCCGGTCGCGTAATGCGACGAGCTTGGCTGCGATTTCGGTAACCGAAGCGCCCGAGAAGCAGCCAGCGATTTGCTCCTGGAAGGCCGCAAGTTGACCGGGGCCTGGCGGCTCATGCAGGCCATCCAGCAGCGTGTCTACGGGTTCGGCATCGGCCAGGCCGCGTTCGATCTGATCGAAGTGGCTGGCGTCCGTGCAATGAGTGACGAGGCCAAGGGCATACGCGTCCGCGCGGCCGATCGATCGGCCCGTCAGTCCGAGATAGACGCCGATCTCCGATGGCATCCGGCCAAGCACGCTTGCGACGCCGTCGTCGGGGAAGAAGCCAAGACGAACCTCGGGCATTGCAAAGGCGTAGTTTTTGCCCGCCACACGGTGCGTGTTGACCAGCGTCATGCCGGCGCCAGCGCCCATGACAGGACCGTCGATCAGCGAAACGACCGGTTTCGAGAAGCATTCCAGTAACCAAACGAGTTCGTATTCGGCCGCGAGTGAGCGTTCGGCCTCGCCTGGCGCGCTGGATGCCAGATGCGCCATCTCGCGGACATCGCCGCCAGCGCAGAACATACCCGGTGTCTGCGAGCGCAGAACGACCGCGTAGGCATTTGCGTCACGTGCGAACCGGGTGATCGCTTCGGTCATGGTCGATGTCATCGCGGCGTTGATCGCATTGCGCGCCGCTGGACGATCGAGCGTGATGGTGCGAACTGCCTTGTCGCTCGTCGACTTGACAAACTCAGTGCCCGCATTTTTCAACGTGCCAAGGCCGGATTGTATTGTGATCATCGTTTACCCAATCAAGTCCTCAACAGCCTGTCCCAGCACCATGCACAGGCACCGTCTGGCCCAGCTTGTGCGCGCCACATTCGGTCTGTACACCGAGTCGAAATGAAGCGATCATCAGTGTGCGTGATTCGCGATACCGGCTTGGGTGAGTTTAAACGTCAAGTCGTTTCAGTGTCGAGTTCACAGGAAACTACGCATGAAGGTTGCGCCGTCCAGGCCGCCCCGTTTTCACAACGCCGCATCCGGCGCTGTATGGGTGTTTGCGGCAATGGCATCGACCTCGGGCTGTTTCGCGCAGACGGCTGAGCCCGGGCAGCTATCGCGCCGTTCGTACGCGCAGCCGTCGTTGACAGCATCCGCACCTGAACAACCCTCACTCCCGGCAACTCCGGTGGGCCCCGCCGCTCCGGCCAAACCAGCGTCGGAATGGCCGAAGTTCGTGCCAGCGGCTGGCAAGGACGAGCCGCCTCCTGCCCCGCCCGATGTCTTCACCGCCGAGGAAATTGCAGCGGCAAAAGCGCGTTGTACCGTCCTGCTCAAGGGATTAGACGTCGTGGTGACCGAGGAGCCGGCCATAAAGTCGGGCGCGTGCGGTGCGCCAGCGCCGGTGCAGTTGATCAGCATCGGCAAGAACCCACAGGTTACGTTGTTGCCGCCCGCCTCGATGACGTGCGAGATGGTGGCAGCCCTCCACAAGTGGATGGCAGATGACATTCAACCACTCGCCAAAAAGCACCTGGGTGTGCCGGTCGCTGGCTTGCAAACGATGAGCTCGTATTCGTGCCGCAATGCCTACGGCCGCAAGCGCGGTCACCTGAGTGAACACGGCAAGGCCAACGCGGTCGACATCGGCGGCTTCGTCATGGCGAACACCCAACAAACCAGCGTGTTGGCCGATTGGGGCCCGACAGCTATTGAGATTAGGGCGCAGATCGCTGCGGCTGAGGCTGCGGCCAAGCTTGCTGCCGAAAAGGCTGCCGCCTTGAAAGCTGCCGCGGACAAAGTCGCGGCCACCAAGTCGAAGCCGGCTGGCGCTGCCCTACCGGGTGCGGCGGCCGCCACCGAACCACCGGCGGCGGGCACACTCATCGAAGGTGTGCCGGGGCTTGCCAATCGCTTGCCTGGGGCCGGTCCGGCAAACGAAGGGCGATCGGGCTACGGGCTGATCCGGCCGAGCCTTCTTGGTGGCCCCAAAACGACTGATAAGGCTGCGCCAGTTGCGGCGGCGCCCTCGATGCCGCCACACGATGTAGCTTCACAAAGCCGGAAGGCGCGTTTCCTGCGGGAAGCCCATACTGCCGCGTGCAAGATTTTCGGAACGACGCTTGGGCCGGAAACCAACTTGGCGCACAAGAACCATTTCCATCTTGATATGGCTGAGCGCACGCGTTCGAAATATTGCGAGTAAAAGCGTTGGTTTCACGAAGGATCTGTGAGATCGGGGAGGGGCCACAACGGGCCGTGTCCGTCGGCGCAATCGGGCGCGAGACTGCTATCTCGCGCCCGTGCTGTACTCAGCTCAAGCCGTCGCCTTGGCGAAGTTTGCCTGCGCCTTGTCCCAGTTCACGACGTTCCACCAAGTTTTGACGTACTCGGCGCGCTTGTACTGGTGCTTCAGATAATACGCATGTTCCCACACATCGATGCCGATGACGGGCTTGGCGCCAGTCTCCATGTGGGGCGTGTCCTGATACGGCGTATTGATGACGGCGAGCTTCTTGTCCTTGTTGACGACCAGCCAAGCCCAGCCTGATCCAAAGCGCGTCATCGCCGCTTGGGCGACCGCTTCCATCATCTTGTCTTGGCCGCCGAGCGTGCCATCGATGGCAGCCTTCAGGTTGCCAGTGGGCGCCTTGGCGCCGCCGGGTGTCATCAGATCCCAGAAAAACGTGTGATTCCAATGGCCGCCGAGATTGTTGCGCACTGGTGTGCGAACGGCTTCCGGAATGACCGTCAGGTTCGTCAGAATCTCCTCGATTGGCTTGGCCTTCAGCTCAGGCGCCTTCTCGATGAGCCCATTGAGGTTGGTCACGTAGGCGTTGTGATGGTTCTTGTGATGGAAGTTCATCGTCGCCGTGTCTATGTGCGGCTCAAGCGCCTCGTAGGCATAACCGAGCGGCGGCAGCGTAAAGTGGGCTGCTGGCGTCTGCGCGGACGCGGCCGACATCATGAGCTTCGGTGACGCTGCAAGGGCCGTGGCGCCGATCATCAGTTTTAGATTGTCGCGTCTATTCATTGAGTCCTCCGGTTTTTCTAGTGATGAGCAGTAAGGGTCTGATAGGTACGCGGGCACGCAAAAGAAGTTTCATCAGCCTAATGGAGCTGCAGCGCCAGCTCGAAAAATGCCCTGCGCGTTTGGTCGCAGTTGCCAGATGCAGTATGCTGGTGATGGATGCCTCAAAACGCCGGATAGCCACTTGCATAAGAAGGAACGATTGGACCAGATCCTGGTCGCCAAGGGTCTGGCGCCATCCAGAGCGCGCGCGCACGATCTGATCCAGCGCGGCTTCGTTACGGTCGACGGCCGGCAATGCCTGAAAGCCAGTGCCTCGGTCACGGCGGTGCAGCAGATTGTCCTTGCCAGTAACGCTCCGGATTACGTTTCACGCGGCGCGGAGAAGCTTGTGGCCGCGCTTGATGCCTTCGATTTCCAGGTCCGCGGCCGCATCGCGCTCGACATCGGCGCTTCGACGGGCGGGTTCACCCAGGTTCTGATCGAGCGCGGGGCTCGTCTCGTCTACGCAGTCGACGTCGGACACAGCCAATTGCGCCAGATGCTGAGCAGTCACCCGAGCGTCGTCGCTCTGGAAAATACCGACGCGCGTAGCCTCGACACAACCATCGTGCCGGACCGGATAGAGGCTATCGTCGCAGATCTCAGTTTCATTTCGGTGACGAAGGCGCTACCAGCTGCATTGGCGTTGGCAGCGCCTGGGGCTTGGCTCGTCACTTTGATCAAGCCACAGTTCGAAGCCGGCCGCGAGCACGTAGGTCGCGGCGGCATCGTGCGGGATCCCGAAGTACGGCAGAAGGTCGTGCGTACTATCGAAATGTGGATCGAAGCTCGGAGCGGATGGACGGTCACGGGTGTTGTGCCTTCCCCCATCCTGGGCGGGTCGGGCAATGCCGAATTCTTGATTGGGGCGACTTTTAGTGGCTGATAGAGATACATTCGATATTTCGGTGCTCGGCCACCAGGGCGACGGCATCGGCAATGGGCCAACCGGCCGCGCCTACGTGCCGTTCGCATTGGTAGGCGAGCGCTGGGCGCGAACCGGGACCGGCTTCGAGCTCGCCAGCGATCCAAGCCCCGATCGTCGCGCGCCACCTTGCCGGCACTTCGGCGTTTGCGGCGGGTGCGTCGCGCAACACATGCCGGACGAGCTTTATCGCAGCTGGAAGCGCCAGATCCTAGTCGATGCCTTTCAAAGCGCGGATATCAACGCAGTCGTTCAGCCGCTCGCGCCTATTGCGCCGGGCACCCGCCGCCGCCTCGTCATGACGGCGATGTGGCTGCCCTCGGGCGTGGCGCTCGGCTTCCACGAGCGCGGCAGCGACCGGCTCCTCGCGATCACCGAGTGCGTGATCGCCGATCCATTGATCGTCGAGGCGTTGCCGGTGCTTCGGCAACTGGCAGCGCGCCTCCTTCCCCGCCGCGAGCAGATGCGGTTGATCGTCACCAAGACGGACAGCGGCATTGACGCTGGCTTTGAGGGCGCCAAGCCGGATATCGGCGCAACCGATCGCAGCGCACTCGCGGATCTCGTCTCCGGCAGCCGGATTTTGCGCGTCTCCATCGACGGCGATCCGGTCATCACCCGGTCGCAGCCCTTTCTGACGATTGGTCCCGCGAAGGTGGTGCCGCCGCCTGGCGTGTTCCTGCAAGCGGCCCCACCGGCCGAGGCGCTGTTGATCGAGCACGTGCTTGCAGCGGCTGGCAAGGCAAAGCGCGTGTTCGATTTGTTCTCGGGGCTGGGCACTTTTGCGCTGCCACTGAGCCGGACCGCGACCGTTCTGGCAATCGACAGCGATGCCAAGGCACTTGCCGCGCTGGGTGCTGCGGCACGCACGACGCAAGGGCTGAAGCCGATCGAAACACGGCAGCGGGACTTGGTGCGTGAACCGCTGTCGCGCAAGGAGCTGGAAGACGTGGACGTTGTCGTGTTCGACCCGCCCCGCGCCGGAGCGGAAGCGCAGGCCCAGGCCCTCGCCAAGTCGCAGGTTGGCAAGGTCATCGCGGTGTCCTGCAACCCGGTAACGCTCGCACGCGATGTCGCAATTCTGCTGGACGGGGGATACGAGCTTCAAAGCGTAACGCCGATCGACCAATTTCTCTGGTCGAACCACCTCGAAGCCATCGCCGTTCTTGTGCACGGCTCGAAGATCAAGCGGAAGCGGTCCTGAGGCATCATGATGTTACACGGACTGACAATCGCGTTTGATCTGGATGGCACGCTGGTGGAGACAGCGCCGGACTTGATCGCCGCGGCAAACCATGTGTTCCAGCGGGAGGGCTTGGAGACGGTCGCGCCGCACGTGATCCGTGACCAGATCAGTTTTGGCGCCCGTGCCATGATCGTGAAAGGCATCGAGCATCAAAGCGCACGTCGCACGGCCGCTGGGATCGATGAATTGCTGACCCACTTTCTCACGCACTACGAGGCGAATATCGCAGTGCATAGCCGCCCGTTCCCCGATGTGCTGGCGGTGCTTGAGAACTGCCGGTCGCGCGGCGCGCGTCTAGTCGTCTGTACGAACAAGCGCGCGCATTTGTCGGAGGAACTGCTTACCGCCCTTGACATGCGCCAGTATTTCGAGGCCATCGCGGGCCGGGATACGTTTGCGGTCTGCAAACCGCATCCCGATCATCTGCTCGGCGCAATCGGGATGGCGGGCGGCAATCCGGCGTGCGCGATCATGGTTGGCGACAGCGATACCGACATCTCGACGGCACGCGCAGCAGGCATACCCTCGATCGCCGTGACGTTCGGATACACCGACGTGCCCGCGATTAATCTTGGCGCAAATGAAGTCATTGAGCATTACCATCAGTTCGATGGCGCGCTCACCCGCATCACGGCGGCTTTCCCCGGCCTCGGCCGTTTGCTCACGCATCCGTGAACACAGAAGCGTGCGCGCCTGAACAGTCCCTTTCTTGTGATCGTTTCAGCCGTTGAAGCGCCATATTAAAATGTCATTAGCAACACATGCTCGCCGACTCTCGATGGCGATTTTTGTCGCATCGCGACAGTTCAATGAAGGACATTGGCCATGATCAAATCACTTCTCGTGACAATTTTCCTTTCAGTGTCTGCGATTTCGGCCGTGCAGGCAGAAACGCCGGCCAGCCCGGAAGATTGCCTCAAGCTCGCGTTCGATATCGCTCAAGCGGCCGAGAACAAGAACTTGCCGAATGAAGAACTCGATAAGGTCGAAGAGATGCTGACGAAGATGGAAAGTCATTGCGACGCGCGACAGTTCACGGAGGCCGCCGCCGTCGCTTCCGATTTGAAAACCATCATCTCGAAGGAGTAACGTTTTAGAACTGCAGTCCAAGAACCGCGGTGGCACGGGCAGCTCTCTCAAGAGTTGCCCGTTTTGCGTTAGGCTCGCAACAATCTCATCAACCGAAGCATCTTTCGGGTCGCGGCAGTCTTTCGCTGGCGATATCACTTCGCCACTATCGAGGGACCTGCACCAATGAAGCCTGTCGCCCAACACATGTCGCCCTCGCAGTGGGGTCTGTTGCTGCTCCTTGCTCTGCTCTGGGGCGGGTCGTTCCTAACCATCGGCATCGCTATCAAGGAGCTGCCGTCAGCGACGGTGGTCCTATTGCGCGTTGGGCTTGCGGCAGCAGTGCTTGTGCCCATCGTCTATGCTCTCGATTACCGCCTGCCCTCAACGCTCTCCGATTGGCAACCATTTTTCGTCATGGCGATCTTGAACAACGTGATTCCTATCTCTCTGATCGTCACGGGGCAGCGGGAGATCGCCAGCGGGCTAGCGTCCGTACTCAATGCGACGACGCCGGTCTTCGCGCTGCTCGTCGCCTCCATCATGGGCGGCGAACCGTTGAAGGCGAACAAGCTACTCGGCGTGTTCCTAGGGATCGCTGGAGTAATGGTGCTGGTCGGGCCGGAAGCCATGTTCGGGCGCACGTCGAATGTGATCGGCATGCTCTGCATTCTCGGCGCCGCGCTATCCTATGGCTGCTCCGGATGGTGGGGACGCCGATTGCGTCGCCATCCGCCGCTGGTTACGTCGGCAGCCCAGTTGGTGTGCTCGACTGCAATGTTGCTGCCGTTCGCGGCGCTCGTTGATCAGCCATGGATGCTACCGTTGCCGTCCGTCGAAACGATCGTGGCCATCGCGGCTCTCGCGGTTCTGTCGACCGCATTCGCCTACGTTGTTTTTTTCCGGATCATGGCCGTGTCGGGACCACTGAACGTGATGCTGGTGACGCTGCTCATTCCAGCGATTGCGATTCCGCTCGGGGCGTGGTGGCTCGGTGAAACGCTGCTGCCGCGCCACTTCATGGGCGCAGCCATCATCGGGCTTTCTCTGCTGGTGATCGATGGGCGGATTTTGCCACGCCAAGTCACCGCCTGACACAGTCCCGGCTAGCGTGCCGCCGGGGCCAAATCACGGGCAAACCGGTCCACGGCATCGGGCGTGGTGTCCCAGGCACACATCAGGCGGCAACCGGTCTCGCCGAGGAACGTGTAGAACCGCCATCCCTTGGCGCGCGCGGCCTCTTGCTGCGGGATTGGGATATCCGCGAATACCGCGTTGGCGTCTACCCGCTCCATCAGCTTGACGCCGGGAACCTTGGCGATGTGCGCTGCCAACCGGTCGGCCATCGCATTGGCGTGGCGGGCGTTGTCGAGCCATAGCCCGTTCTCGAGCAACGCTACCCAAGGCGCCGTGACGAGCCGCATCTTCGAGTTGAGTTGCCCGGCCTGCTTCACGCGCCACTCGAACTCGTGCGCGAGGGCGGTGTCGAAAAATACGATGGCCTCGCCCGCGCCAAGGCCATTCTTGACGCCACCGAAGCATAAGACGTCGACGCCGGCCTTCCACGTTATTTCGGCGGGCGTGCAATTCAGGCGCGCGATAGCGTTGGCGAGGCGCGTGCCGTCCATATGCACCTTGAGGCCGTGGGCACGTGCAACGGCGGTCAAAGCGCGCACTTCGTCCACAGTATAGATTGTGCCGAGCTCGGTCGCCTGCGTGAGCGACAGCACGGCTGGCTTCACGTGATGAATGCCGCTGTGCTTGGTGGCGAGCTTCCCGACGGCGGCGGGCGTCAACTTCGCGTGCGGCGTATCGGCGAGCATGAGCTTTGCGCCACCTGAGAAAAATTCCGGTGCGCCGGCCTCGTCCATTTCGATGTGCGAGAATGCGTGGGTGATGACGGCGTTGTAGGACTTCGTCAGTTGCGCCAGCGCCAGGGCGTTCGCTGCCGTGCCGTTGAACACGAAGAACACTTCCGGTTTCGCCTCGAACACGTCGCGGATCAAATCGCAGGCCCGCGTCGTGTATTCATCGTCACCGTAACCCGGCGCATGACCGCTGGCGTTGGCTGCGACGAAGGCTGCAACTGCCGCAGGGCACATGCCGGCGTTATTGTCGGAAGCAAATTGAGGCATGGCGGAGGTCTCGTTTGCAAATTTCAACGGTAAGCGGCATGCGCATGATGCACGGCAGTTGCGCCCTGCATCCATGCGGTACCGATTGCTCCCGGTAGTGCTAGCGGATTAAGTCCAGCTTATGCAATGTTTCGCAAGTTCCCCGTTGGTGCATGTTCCCCTGGCTGCGCCGGGACACGCTACGGGCGGCCGGTGTCTGGTTGTCGCTGCCGCTGGCGTTCTACTTCGACCGTCCGTGTTCAAGGTAGCAAGAGCCACAACGCGATGCTGGTCACCCTGCTGTTGCCGGTCACGCCGATCATCGGCGGCGCGATTTATCTCGGTGAACGGCTGGCGCTGCGCGAGATCGCCGGCGGTGCGGTCATCATGCTCGCGCTCGTCATCATCGATGGCCGTATATTTCGAATGTTGCGGCGCGCTTAGCTCCTAGGCCGTCGCAGCCGGATCGGGATTGGCGCTGAGAAACGCTTCCAGCTCACGCCGCTTCGGAAGCCCGGCGCGACTGCCTAAGCGGGTGCATTTCATGGCAGCCGCCGCACAGGCGAACCGTGCGCACACCGACGTCTCGTGCCCCTCGACCAGAGCCAAGGTAAATGCGCCGTGGAAGGCGTCGCCCGCTCCGGTGGTGTCGACCACATCGACCTTGAAGCCCGGGATCTGGCGCGCGCCGGCACCGTCGTCCCATAGGTACCCGCGCGCGCCCAATGTCACGCCGGCGTGACGCGGGCCCATCTCGAGCACGCGGGCCAATGCCGCCGCTGGATCGAGGGTGGGTGCGTAATCCCTCAGGGCTGCCTCCGAGAAGATGGCGTAGTCGGCCAGCAAAAGGATTTCGCCCAACGCTTCGCGCGCGCCGAGATCGGCATCGAGAACCGTCGCGACTCCAGAGGCGCGGGCTTGGGTGAAGGCTGCACGCAGGCCCTCGAGCCAGCGCACGTCCGCCAGCACGGCCGAAGCCTTCGAGATGCGTTCGAGCGGTAGCCAGCTGGTGCCCGATGGCATGCTGGTGTCGCGATTGCCGACGATCAGGCGCTCGCCGGCGTCGTCGACGATGATCGCCGAGGTGGACGAGCGGCCCTCCTCGAACATCTGCACGTAGCGCGCGTCGACGCCGTACGCTTTCAAGCCCGTGCGGATCTTGACGCCGGCATCGTCTTCGCCGATGCGGCTCCATAGTTCGGCCTTGCCGCCCAGCCGGGCGATGGCGGCGGCAGCGTTCGCCGCCATCCCGCCGCCGCTTTCGATGTGTTCGATCGCGCGCACCTTCGTCGGTGACGATGGAAAGGCCGCGATGCGGTACAATCGGTCGAGTGCCGCATGGCCGATGCAGATAATGCGGCTCATGGCGCCGTTTCCCTTAGTGTCGTATTCGTTCGGCTCGTGGTAGCGGTCTGGGGCACCTGAATAGTCGTGCGTGCTGTTGGCAAAGGTGAGGCAAGCCCCTCGGCGGTGGCCTGGTCGGCGGCATCCTCGTCGAACAGGTGTTCGAGCATTTGCGTATCCGAACGCGCGCGCTCCTGCAACTTTTGTTCGTCCGTGTAATGTTTGTAATCTTCGACCAAGCGCCGTTCATCGAGGGTGCGGAACATCGCCATGGCACTTTTGACCTCGCGCTCGGCTTGGCCCAGGCCGCGCAGCACGTCGCCCGCCATCTCGACCGCAGAACCAAAGGTCTCGCGATGCACGGCCTTCACGCCCAGATCGAGCAGGCGGTGCGCGTGCGTCCGATTGCGGGCGCGCGCATAGACCGGCAATTGCGGATAGTGCTGCTTCAACACTTCGGCCGTGCGCATGGATGCTTCCACATCGTCGATCGCGAGCACGAACGCTCGTGCCTTGTCGGCACCTGCTGCCGCGAGTATGTCGGCCCGGCTGGCATCGCCGTAGAACACTTTGGAGCCGAACTTCTTCACGAAGTCGACCTGTTCGGCACTGATGTCGAGCGCCGTGAACGGCAGGCGCTTGGCGCGCAAGATGCGGGCGGTGATCTGGCCGAAGCGGCCGAAGCCCGCGATAATCACGTGGCCGTCTTTGTCAGGCGGCGTTTCATAGGCGGCGAGGTTTTTCGATGCGGGCTTCCCGATCCAGTCGTCGATCAACAGCAGTAGCGGTGTGGCGGCCATTGAAAGTGTCACCACGACGGATAATAGTTCGGTATGTTCAGTTATGAGAACGCTCGATGTGGCGCCGACCGCAAACAGCACGAACGCGAACTCGCCACCTTGGCTGATCGATATCGCGAGCCGCCGCGCGCCCCACGGCCCGAGCTTTTGCCAAAGCCCGAGACCGAACAACACGGCCGCCTTGATCGCGATCAGGCCGGCAACCAACGCCAAGATGAGCCAAGGCCGTTGAATGAGCAGGTTGAGGTTGAGCGACATGCCGATCGCGGTAAAGAAAAGACCAAGCAACAGGCCCTCGAACGGCTTGAGGTCGGCCTCGAGCTGGTGGCGATATGATGACTCGGCCAGCAGCGCGCCAGCGAGAAATGCTCCAAGAGACGCTGGCAGGCCTGCTTGCTGCATCGCGGCCGATACCAAGACGACGACGAGCAACGCCGTCGCCGTCATCGCCTCCTTGACCTGGGCGCGCGCGACGAAGTTGAAAACGTAGTCGAGGACGAAACGGCCGATCACAATTACGCCGGCGATGGTCGCGATGGCCTGCACGGCACGCGAAACGTCCATCGACCCCGAAGATGCCACCTGCGCCACGGCGAAAAGCGGCGCCAAGGCGATCAGCGGAATCGCGGCAAGATCCTGAAACAGCAGCACAGCGAACGCTGATCGCCCGTGGCGCGCGGTAAGCTCGCCCCTCTCTTCCAGCACCTGCAACGCGAATGCCGTCGACGACAAGGACAGGGCGAGACCGATGAAGAGTGCCGGCGCCGCGGTTATACCGGCCGCCATCGCTGCAATCGCGATCAGCGCTGCCGTGATCGCTACTTGCGCGCCACCCAGCCCGAAAATTGAAGTTCGCATCGCCCACAGGCGTTTCGGGCGCAATTCCAAACCGATCAAAAACAGCAGAAGGATCACCCCGAACTCGGCAATGTGAAGGATCTCCTTTGCTTCGTAGACCGAGAACACCTTGCCGGCCCCGAATGGCCCGAGCACGATGCCGGCCAGCAGGTAACCGAGCACGCTGCCGACCTTCAACCATTGCGCGACCGGTGCCACGATCGCGGCAGCCGCCAATAATAGTCCGATCTCGATGAGCGAAATTTGCATGCCGTGTCGTAGCCATTTTCTGTGCCGCGCGCCACCGGCGATCGTCCAAGCGCCCGCCTGATCTATCTGCACATGCGACGCGTATACGCTCGATGATTGAATTGTTGCCGATAATCATCGACAGTGCGCGATCTAGGCAGCCGGTATGGGCTGGGCCTTACGAGCTGGATCGCGGGTGGATGGCGGAACTGATCAATCGGGTCGCGGCACGTGGAGATGCTTCGGCGTTTCGCGAGCTTTTTCAGATGTTCGCGCCGCGTGTCAAATCCTACATGATGCGGCAGGGCGCCGATCCGACCACGGCCGAAGAGCTCGCGCAGGAAACCTTGCTGATGGTTTGGCGCAAGGCCCGGCTGTACTCGAGCGAAAAGGGCAACGCCAGCACCTGGATCTTCACCATCGCCCGCAATTTGCGCATCGACCGGCTGCGGCGCGAAGTACCGTGGCAGGAGCTGCCGGAGGGCCGTAACGAGGAAGCCTCGGAAGACCTGAGCCCCGACGAGGTGGTGGTCGAGCGCGAGCGCCAGACCAAGGTCCAGGCTGTACTTGCCGGGCTGCCGCGGGACCAAGCCGATGTCGTGCACCTCGCCTATCTCGAAGGCTTGTCGCACAGCGAAATCGCCGATCGTCTCAAGGTGCCGCTCGGGACCGTGAAATCCCGTATGCGGCTCGCCTATCAGAAAATCCGCGAGTCGGTCGAGGACTTGAAATAATGAATATCAGCCACCACCCCGACGACTCGACGCTGATGTCTTATGTGGCAGGCACCCTCGCAGAGCCGTTGTCGGCCGTCGTGTGCGCGCACCTCGCCATGTGTCCGTACTGCGTTGGAGAAGTGCGCCGGATGGAGCGCATCGGTGCGGCGCTGATGGACACGTTGGAGCCGGCGTCGTTATCGCGGCCGGTGCCGCAGTTGGCACTGCGAGCCATGGAAGCGGACGTGGCAGCACGCCACCAGGAACCTGCTGCGGAGGGCGATATCCCGGTCCCACTACGCCGTATGCTAGGTGCGCGAATCGATGACATACACTGGAAGCGCCTGGGTCCAGGTGTCTGGCATGTCCCACTGACAACACAGCGTGGCGGTGGCGATCTTCGCTTGCTGCGCGTAGGGCTTGGGCGCGCCATGCCTGAGCATGGACACGGCGGCACGGAACTGACGCTGATCTTGCGCGGCTCCTATCGCGACGAGTTCGGCATATACTACCCAGGCGACGTTGCGGATCTCGACAGCGATGCCGAGCACCGTCCCGTGGCCGACGAAAAACTCGGCTGCATTTGTATCATCGCCAGCGAACGCCGGGCGCACTTCAAGAGCTTGGTTGCACGCATCTTCCAACCGTTGACGGGGTTCTAGCCTTGTGATCGCTAGGGCGAGCTTGGGATCAAAACTTCGTACCGGACAGTGCTCAATCGTTGTCGGCGAGGCCGGCACCGGCACCCTTCGCTCTCGACTGGGCAGATGCCGGCACGTAGGTACGCGCACCGAGCGCTTCGAGCGCTTGCCAATCTGCGGGAGCGATAGCACTTCGTGCGCGCTGAGGAAAAGCGGCCGCGCAGCCCGGCATGTTTCTTCCTGCCGTGACCGGGGCGATCAGCACCTCGTCCGTTCGCGCGATTGCAAACCCAGACAGCGATCCCGCGACCTCGCCGCCCTTTGGCCAGACCACGATCGATAAGTCATCCCACCTTACGCGGACCGCAGTTCCGCCCTCGGCCGCGATGCGGCCGGCGAATGGTAGCAGCCACAGTGGATATGCGACATCAGCAAGGGTCGCGCTGGTCAAGCCGAGGTCGGCGATGTACGTGCCGGCGAGCAGTGGTGAGAGCGCACGATCGGCTACCGGGTCCAGCGGCCGGCGCAGCCGAGCATGCACGCTGAATAGCGCAATCAAGCTTGGACCCCAATCGATACCGCGAGCAGCCAGCCAGCGCGCCGCTTTGCCCGTATCCTCGCACAAGCCCCAGCTCAGGCCAGCGCCGCGCGCGGCTTTGGCAGCCAACGCCTCGACCTCGTTCAGCGAGGCATCGATCATCGCCCGGGAGCCGCAAGTTCGTCCGGGAACGGCGCGTCACGGAATAGCGTGATGCGCAGCCATCGATCGGTGCGCGGATCGAACCGGGAGGCGCCGAAGAACGCAAGTTTCAGGCGCAAGAGATCGATGGGCCGCATCGCGGCATCGATCAGGTTGTCGCGGATTTCACCGTACGGGGCAGACACGGTTTGTTGCAGGCGGCGGACGGTATGGCGGTGCGCTGGGTGCGCGAGCAGAAACGTCGCGACGAGTGTATCGGCCGGGGACGCGGTCAAGGCTGAGGTTAACGCTTGCAGATCGCGCGCCGTGGCAAGCGGCATCTCGAGCTCTGCGCCTGGTTCCTCGAAACGCTCTCCCAAACGCGGCTCGAGCTTTTCCTCCGAGACGTACCAGAACCGCGATTGCGCAGTTCGCTGCGTAAAGTCGAGCGGCGCCGCCCAATGTGCTTTGGTTTCGATCAGTCCACGCAGGTCGGCGCAACTCATCCGGCCATCGATACGGAACGTCACATCTTCGTCGGTGGCCATCGTGTCTGTAAGATCGTCGATTAGTTTGCCGTGCGGTTCGAGCAGCAGCGCGAGCGTCATCTCCTGAGCCTCGAGCGACAGACTGGCCGATGCCCACAGCCAAATCGCATCCCACAGGCGGGTGCGCGATGTGGCCGCCAAGCACCGTGCGTGCACATCGAGCGCAACCAGGTCATCGCCAAGGACTTTGGTCCGCGCGGCCTGGGCTGGTTCATCCGGGTTCCAAACCGCGACCAGCCGCTGTGCTGCTTCGAGTGCATCGCAAAACGCTGCCCATTGTTGGTCGCCTGCGATTTCGATGCTGCGCACACGTGCCAGGGCCGACTCGCGGGCCGCAACCCACTGATGAATGAGCGTTGGATGCTTGACGAGAAATGGTGCCATGCCGAGACCCGTGGCGTTGCCGACGCCGAGGCCGCGCCGAATATCCCGATCCAGCCGAACGGCGGTTGCGGGCGACTTGGCAGCGGCGCAATGTTCGGCGAGGTCAACGGTGAAGCTGCGGATCAACCACACGGTCAGCATCTCTGCCTGGAACGGTCCGCGCAAAGCTGGGTGTGCAGTGACTACTTCGCGATCGGCGATGCCGAATTTGCCGTTGCCGTAGACGGCCGTCGTCCGCATCAGGTACCCGACTTTGTCGACGAGGGTTTGACCGGGTTGACGGCCGGCTGCGAGTGCCTCGACGACGTGATCGAACAGGCGAACGCTTTTGTTGGCGCGCGAGAGCGTCAGATCCCGTTGCGTGTAACGTGCCGCTTCCTGGCGCGGAGCCGCGCTATGCAGCCGCTCGATCCCAGCGGCGTCCGGTATGCCGTCGTAGAGAACGTAGCTCGAGTCCCATGCTTCCGCGATCACGCGATCGGTGCGATTTTCCGGCGCGAGATAGGTTGAGAACGCGACAAGGGATAACGTGCTCTCAGGCGTATCGACTTGGTAAACCGCGTGGCCAAAGCCGTCGGCGCCGATGCTCCAGACTGGCCGGGTGATCTGCCATTGCTCGGTTTCGGCTCGGCGCAACAGCGTGCGCAGAAAACTCAACCGCGTCGGGTGCGCCGCGCCCATGCGAGCCAGCCGCATCACGATTTCGGGCGCGCGGGCAGGTACGGTCGAGACATGCGGCTCGACTGAGCCTGTCATGCTGTTGCTCCGGCAAGGCCAACGGCAGCATCGTATAGTGCACGATCAACGGGGATGCCATCGCGTTTCGATGCCATGCGTGCCGCGGCCTTCTTTGCGCCCGGCAGGCGAGCGCCTTCCTCCACGGTTAGAGCGGTGAGGACTGTCGCCAGCCGTCCGGCGAAGTCACCGCCCGACGTCGCATCCGGATTGATCGCGATGAAGCATTGACCGGTCTTCGGCGGCCCGCCGGCGTTGGTGCCGAAGCTCGACGCCTCGATGCCGGGCGTGGCGCCAGACAGGCACGCGGCCATCACTTCGACCAGAATCGCCGAGCCGACGCCCTTGTAACCGCCCGACGGCATCATCGTGCCCTTGAGAGCGGCGGCTGAGTCCGTGGTTGGTTTGCCGTCCGCATCGAATGCCCAGCCGGGCGCCAGCGCCTCGCCGGTCTTGGCGCGCTTCATGACTTCGCTCTTGGCGACGACGCTCGCGCTCTGGTCGATCACGAAGGCCGAACCGCCCTTGCCGTCCGGCACCGCGAGCGACCACGGGTTGGTGCCGACGACTGGTTTCTTTGCGCCCCATGGTGCGATCGATGCCGGCGCATTGGTGAAGCCTAAAACCACGAACCCTTGGGCTGCGATTGCACCGGTGTGATAGCCGAGCACACCGCAGTTGTACGAATTGTAGATGTTGAGGGTTGCGATCCCCTGCGAACGGGCGGCTTCGATCATGTCTTTTTGGCCTGCGAGGATCGCTGCGTGCGCAAAGCCGCTGCCGGCATCGACGCGAACCACTGCCGGCGTTGGGCGCAAAACTTTCGGTACTGCAGAACCGATCACTTTGCCGCAATCGAGATGCGCGCAATAAATGTCGAGGTACATCAGCCCATGCGATCGCAATCCTTCGGCCTCGGCAGCCGCGATGCCGCGTGCAAGAGCATCGGCCTGCGCAGGACTAGCACCGTGGGCTATCAGCGCGCGCGTGCTGAGAGCCACGATATCGGCTTCGCTCATCATCACCGTTGATTCGTCCGGCATGTCTGATCCTTCGCGCTTTAAGTGAGCCTCATCGATTCGAACGATGCCTTCATGAAGCGAAACCAGTTTCCCCCAAGTATGGCCGCGATCTCTGTGCCATTGAAGCCTGCCTGAGTGAGACCATCGCGAAGCTTGGCGAAATCACGGTTGTCGCGAAACCAGCCCGGTTGCTCCGGGAACGTTGCCATGGCGTCGGCGCTGTCAGATTTCGGAAACGTCCAGCGGCCGATGCGCATCCACCGCACGACTTCGTCTGGCTGACCCTGGCACAGGTCCGACCCGATGCCGATGTTGTCTGTCCCGATACGATCCGCCACATCGCGCACCATGCTTGTGAACTCGACGAGTGTACACGCCGAACCGCCTTTCAGATGATGCGGATAAAGCGAAAATCCCAACATGCCGCCACGTTTTGCCAGTGTGCGGATCACGGCATCGGACTTGTTGCGCTTGGTGTCGCGCCACCAGGATGGGTTGGCATGGCTGACGGTGACCGGCCGCGCCGACAGGTCGATCGCCTCTAGTGTCGAACGCTCGCCGGAGTGCGACATGTCGACGACCATACCGAGACGGTTCATCTCGGCGATCACCTCGCGGCCGAAGCGCGTGACGCCGCTATCGACCGGTTCCTGCCAGCCCGCGCATAGCAGCGACTGGTTGTTGTAGCTCAGCTGCATGAAGCGTATGCCGAGCGTGTGCAGGATCTCGACCAGTCCAAGATCGCTCTCGATCGGCAATGGATTTTGCGTGCCGAAGATGATCGCCGTGCGTCCCGACGAAGCCGCCGCCTCGATATCGGCTGCTGTCCGCGCGTGCATGATCAGATCGGCGTGCGCGATGAAGCGCCGGTTCCAATCGGCGATCACCTGCACCATTTCACGGAAGCCTTCGTGGTAGGCAACCGTCACATGTACGGCTGTCACCCCGCCCGCCCGCATCTGCTCGAAGATCGGCCGTGACCAGTTGCAGTACTGAGTTCCGTCGATAATCATTGGGCGACGCATCCAATTGCGGAACGCTCAGTGTCCTAAGCGGGAGGTCGGCCCGTCAAGTCCTAATGATGGCCTGCACCGTTGCGCGACAATGCTTGGCGCGGAGCCATCAACCCGCTTAAGCTCACCGAAAGTCGATGGAGATATCCGCCTATGCTCGGTTCGCAACGCGCGCTGTTCGATATGCCCCGTGAGGTCAGCTACTTCAACGCAGCAGGATGGAGCCCGTTGCCGCTGGCGACGCAGGAAGCAGGGCGGGCGGCAGTTGCGCGCAAGGGTACGCCGTGGAAACTCGATCGCGCCTTTGCGGATGGCCAGAACGAGCGGGCCCGTCGCGCCGCCAGCGGATTGATCGGCGCCGAGCCGGAAGACGTCGCGCTGATCTCGTCGATCGGCTACGGCGTCGCCGCGGCGGCGAAGATCCTGCAGGTGCCACGGGGCGCACGAGTGCTGGTTCTGCAGGACGATCATTCGTCGCCGGTTCTAGAATGGCAAACCCGCGCCGAAGCGGGCGGCTACACGATCGACACCGTGGCAACGCCGGCCGATGGCGATTGGACGGCGGCGGTGCTGGCCGCGATAGAGCGTCCCGGTGCCGCCCCTGTCGCGATCGCATCGATCTCTTGGATCCACTGGTCGGACGGCGGATTGATCGATCTCGCGAGAGTCGCCGCGGCCCTTCGGAAGTACGATGCCAAGTTTCTGATCGACGCGACACACGGCGTCGGCGTCATGGCGCTCGACGTGAAAGCGCTCGACCCGGACATCGTGTTGTTTCCCACCTACAAGTGGACACTTGGCCCCTATGGCCGCGCCTTCATGTATGTCGCAAAACGTCACCAGCACGGGGTGCCACTGGAGCAAACCGCGTACGGGCGCCGCGCCGTCAACGCGGAGGCGAGCGTCTATCTGGCCGATACACGATTCGTTGAAAGTGCACGCCGCTTCGACATGGGTGAGCGCGACCATTTCATCTCGATGGAAATGGCATCGATCGGTATGGAGCTGGTGGCGGCGTGGGGCTCCAAGCCACTCGTCGCGCGCTTGTCGATGCTGACCAACCGCATCGCCGATGGCGTGCGTGGATTGGATATCGACGTGCCGAAGACTGAAAACAGCGCGCCACATATTTTGAGCCTAGGCTTCAAGGGTGGCGTTCCAGAGGCGTTGATCAAGTCGCTGGCGGCGGAACACATCTATGTGGCGCCGCGGCTTGGCCGCATGCGGATCGCACCGCACGCCTATAACGATGAGATCGACGCCGACCGCCTTATCGCCGCCTTGAAGCAGCATGCCGGCTGAACGTGAACTGTGTGGGGAGAGTGCCGATGCCAGCGTGCGCAGTCATTGGAGCGGGCTTGATCGGCCGGGCGTGGGCGATGGTATTCGCGCGCGCCGGCTGGAACGTCGCGATCACGGATACGAGTGAGCTTGCCCGGTCGGCCGCTCTTGGCCTGATCGAAGAAGCTTTGGCAGATCAGGCGCGCCACGGTCTCGTCGATGATGCGAAGGCGGCGCTTGCGCGCATCAAAGTAGCTGCGACGCTGGGCGAAGCTGCGAGCGGCGTCGATCTCGTGCAGGAATGCGGGCCAGAGACGGTCGATGCCAAAATTGCGCTGTTCAGCGAACTCGATTTAGTCGCACCGCCGCACGCGATCCTCGCGTCGTCGTCGTCTGCGATTGTCGCT
>JANOOW010000598.1:0-3324 GCA_031421555.1 Hyphomicrobiaceae bacterium
GGCAGCACCATCTTGGCGAAGATCGGCTGTACAGAGAACAACAGCAGCGCCGACGCGAACAGCGCCGTAGCGAAGATCGCCAAGACCGATGCGTTGTCGCGCGCACCTGAAAGCCCACGCGATATCGCGCGCAATGCAACCGTACTCATGAACTCAAGCTCCCGCCAGACAAAGGACACCCTTTGGGAGAAAGCGTAATCGCAATAGGTTGAATGATGATTTATGAGAACTGAAGCCGAAGCGATAAAATCGCGGGGCGGCGTTCACACATCGTTAAGCTGCGGCTCCGCTATCTCGGATCGAATTTTGTCGGGATCGCCGAGATGATGACGATGGCTTGTGCCCACGGATGATCGTCGGTGAGCGTCAAGTCGATGCGTGCTTCGTGGCCCGGTGGCGTCAACAGTTTCAATTGTTCGGCGGCCCCGCCGGTCAACTTCATCGTCGGCCGGCCGCTCGCCAGGTTGACGACCCCCATGTCGCGCCAGAACACGCCGCGCCGCAAGCCGGTGCCGAGCGCTTTCGAGCAGGCTTCCTTGGCGGCGAACCGCTTGGCGTAAGACGATGCGGGGTCGACGCGCCGATCGGATTTCGCGCGCTCTACCGGTGTAAACACCCGGCTGAGGAACCGCTCGCCGAAGCGCGCGATCGACTGCTCGATGCGGCGCACGTCGATCATGTCGTTGCCGATGCCGAGGATCATCACAAATTGCTCACGCAGTCCGCCGCCCCGTGTCGTGCATGCGGGCTTCCTCCATCAGCGACCGCATCCGCCGGACCGCGGCATGCAGCCCGCCGAAGATCGCTTCACCAATGAGGAAGTGACCGATGTTGAGCTCGACGATTTCAGGCATGCGGGCAACGGGTGCAACCGTGTTGAAGGTCAAGCCGTGCCCGGCATGCACCTCGAGCCCGGCATCTGCGGCGAGCTTCGCTCCTTTGGCGAGCCGCGCGATTTCGGCCGCGACGCCTGCCGCATCGTCCTCCAGAGCGCGCTCGCAGTAAGAGCCGGTGTGCAGTTCGACGATGTCGGCGCCGATTTTTGCCGATGCTTCGATCTGTCCGGCCGAAGCCTCGATAAACAGCGACACCCGTATGCCGACATCTTTGATCCGAGCAACAAAAGGCTGCAAAGTTGCATAGCCGCCCACGATGTCGAGACCGCCTTCGGTGGTGCGTTCTTCACGTTTTTCCGGCACCAGGCAGCACGCATTCGGCACGTGACGCAACGCGATCGCCAACATTTCATCGGTGGCCGCCATCTCGAAATTGAGCGGCCGCGTCAACTCGGCCTTCAGACGTGCGATGTCCGCATCGGAGATGTGCCGGCGATCCTCCCGCAGGTGCGCCGTGATGCCATCGGCACCGGCTTCGATCGCCAGGTGCGCCGCCCGCAGCGGATCAGGGTGACGCCCACCGCGCGCGTTACGGATGGTTGCGACGTGGTCGATGTTGACGCCAAGGCGTTGAAACTGCAGTGCGGGAGTGTGGGCCATGGGTTGCGATCCGGTGCGGGAGCGGCATGAACGTACCAGCATTATAGCAAAGCCGAGGCGGGCTTGCGAGCAGCACGACGCCGATGCCCCACAACGCCCTGGGCGACACAACCTTCCCACAGCCGTTCGCCGCGCTTCCCCACTCCCACAGCTGCCTTCCCGGGCGAGTGCTGGAAGCACGAGACCCGGGATCGCGTTTTACCGAAAGGACGCGATCCCGGATACGCCCACTGCCGTGGCCGTTCCGGGAAAGCAAAAAGGGAGAGGGAGCGTGTCCTGGATCTTCATTGCGGTCGTCTTATGCCCATACGCGTGGCGCGGGGCCGGAGTTAGCGCGGCTCAACCGGCATGCCCTTCACGATCCCTGATTTGCTCAGCACGCCCCAAACGCCCAGGCTCGACAGCGCGGCGATGAAGGCGAGGGCGGTGCCGTGGTTCGGCAATAAGCCGGGGAGGACAACACTTGCCAGTCCAAATGCCGCAACGCCCGCGACGATCACTGCGAGCCAGGGCACCGTACCTTTAAGGGACACGTAAGCGGCCAAAGCCGCGCCGGCTAGTCCGGCCGGCATCGCAGCCCAGACGTAGGTTTGCAACGCCCAGGCTCCAGCTTGCGCGCCGACCGCCGCCATCGGCAGGCCCTTCAAGCTTGGCGGCCCCATTTGTAGTGCGCCCGAGGCAAGCGTCAGGAGTGCCACGATCACGGCTGCAAAAAACGGTCCCGTCAGCGTCGCTATCAGGAACGTCCACAGCGCGCGCTGACCGTTGGTGATCTTCTGCTTCTTCATTCGAGGTTCCTGTTATCCCGCCCGCTTGATCGCTTGTACGGCTGCTTCCAGCGATTGCAGGAAGTCCGAGCGGTTCGATTTCGAATACGAGGCATTGTAGGTTTGCATCGTGCCGGCGTCGCGCAAGTCCTTCATCAGATCGCGCATGGCGAGCGTCATGCCGATGTTGTTGGCATCGAGCACCTTGCCATCGTTGCGGATCACCCGGGCGCCCGCCGTGATGCAGCGATGGGCCAACGGAATATCGGCGGTGATGGCGATGTCGGAGCGGCCGGCGCGCTCCGCGATCCAGTCGTCGGCGGCATCCGGCCCTTCGGCGACGACCACGCGCGAGATCAGCGGATGCTCCGGCAACCGCATCCAGCTGTTCGACACCATGTGGACGGGGATGCCGTGACGCTCCGCCACGCGCAACACCTCGTCCTTCACCGGACACGCATCTGCATCGACATATATCGCCATGGATTCAAGCTTCTAGGACTTAACGACGGTTGCGGTTGTAGACTTCAAGCAATCAGTGAGTTGTGCTACCTTATCGCAGGCTCGGCAGACTGCGGCCAGAGGTCACGATGAACGACTACGCGGCAAAAAACGATGGCTTCGAATGGATGTCGCTCGACGACTTCGAGGAAATGCTGCCCGATAAGCCGGAGCACGAGAAGTGGGAGCTGATCAACGGCCGGGTCATACGGGGCATGGTCGGCGTCCGCTGGGAACACCACGTCATCATCGACAATATGGGCTTGGCGATCGGCAGCCATCTGCTGAAGAACAAGCTACCATGCCGGGTTTATCGTGAAACCTTCTACCTGAAGCAGCGTAAGACCGATCTCGCGGCACTCCCGGACCTGATGATCCATTGCGGCGCGCCGAAACCGGGCATGACGTCTTTTAGCGATCCGCTAATACTGATCGAAGTTGTATCGCCCGGCAGCGAAGCCCGCGATCGATTGGAAAAGCGCGTCGCGTACCAGCAGCTCGAAAGCTTGAAATCTTTTGTGCTTGTCACGCGCGACAAACCTTTCATCGAGGTGTTCGAA
>JANOOW010000599.1:0-9773 GCA_031421555.1 Hyphomicrobiaceae bacterium
GCCGGTGCCGGCCGCGCTGGAAATCATTCGCGCCAAACCGGCCGCCTATGCACAACGCCACCATTTAGCACGCCGTTCGATGCGGCGCTATCGGTGACCCACCTAGGGCAAGTGCGTCATCTGGTGCGCTAGGCTTTCGCATGGATCGGTCAAGTACGCGTTCGAGTTGGCTTGCGGTGGTGTTGCTCGCGCTATTTATCGTGTCCGCCGGTATTGCCGGCAAGGCGAACGCCCAGACCGCCGAAGCAACAACGTGCGCGCTCGAGCCGGGACCGACGCGCGCCGTCACCGGCGTGATCGATGGTGAGACGCTCAGCCTCGACGATGGCAGTGAAGTTCGCCTTGTCGGGGCGCTGACGCCGCGTCCGCCTGATGCCGCGCTCGACGTTTCGTTCTGGCCACCCGAGCGCGAGGCCAAGGCGGCGCTGGAAAGCCTCGTCTTGGGCCGCTCGGTCACGCTTGCCTATGCAGGCCGAAAGTCGGATCGTTATGGCCGTACGCTGGCTCATGTCTTCGTCGAGCCGGTAGCTGGCACCGCATCCAATGCCGACGCGGACAATCGCGTGTGGGTGCAGGCGCATATGCTCAGTCACGGCCATGCGCGCGCCTACGTCCTGAAGGACAGCAGCGGCTGTCTCAGGGAACTCGCGGCTCACGAAGCGATCGCGCGAACCGCTGGGCTTGGGTTGTGGTCACATGCCGCCTACCAGATGCGCGATGGCCGGCGGGGGGCAGATATTTCACGCCTGCGCAGCACGTTCCAAATCGTCGAAGGCGAAGTTACGCGCGTGATCGAGGGCCGCACCAATATTATACTGAGGTTTGGGTCAGACGAGGCAGCCGAGCACCCGGCTGAACTGCGGAACGACGAAACACGGGCGCCAGCCAAAGGTTTCTCCATTTCGGTCAAGCCGGCGGTCGCCCGGGCTTGGTCGATGAACGGCCTCAAGCTCGCGCAACTCGAGGGGCGCCGATTGCGGATCCGCGGCTGGATCGAGCGCCGGGGCGGTCCCGCCGTCGAAATCATCGATGCCAACCAGATCGAACTCGTGGATCCGGGTGCGGCGTTAGCCGCAGCGGACATCGAGCCCAAAGCAGGCGTCGATCAGCAGCCTGCGCCAAACCGCCGGCGCTCGCGCAAGCGAACGATAGAAGCCTCCATCGCGACGCCCAGCCCACAATGACCGCTCACCGTACGAACATTTCACAATAAATCGCCCGGCACCTGCAAAGGTACCGGGCGAAACAGTTTGACGTCGGGGCTGCTAAATCAGGCCGCCTGAACTTCCTCGTCGCCATCTTCGCTGGCTTCGACCTCGGCCTCCGCCTGCTGCTCAGCTGCGCGGCGGCCCTTGGCGCTTCTCGATAGCACTTCGGTGATCTTCTGAACGGCGCCGCGCTCGTCGAGCTTATCGACGGCCGCAATTTCGCGCGCCATCCTGTCGAGCGCTGCTTCGTACAACTGACGCTCGGAATAGGACTGCTCCGGCTGGGTTTCCGAGCGATAGAGATCGCGCACCACTTCCGCGATCGAGATTAGATCGCCGGAGTTGATCTTCGCTTCATATTCTTGGGCGCGGCGGCTCCACATCGTACGCTTGATGCGGGCGCGGCCCTTGAGCGTCTCCATCGCGCGCTTGACGATCGTTTCGTCCGCCAGCTTGCGCATGCCGACGCTCTGCAGCTTGCCGGTCGGAACGCGCAGGGTCATCTTGTCCTTCTCGAACGTGATGACGAACAGCTCGAGCGCCATGCCGGCGATCTCCTGCTCTTCGATCCCGACGATGCGGCCAACGCCGTGCGCTGGATAAACGATGAACTCGTTGGTCTTAAAGCCGTGACGTGCGCTGACCGGCTTCTTGGCAGCCGTTGCGGAAGCCATCTGCTGATGACGATGCAATTCCAAGGCTTTTGCCGCCGCGTCCTTCGGGGCTACATCCTTGGGAACGACCATCGGCGCGCTGATCCGCTGTGCAGCAGGCTTGGCAACCGCAGCCGGAACGTTGCGAGCGGCGGGCGCTGCAGCGGAAGCGGCAGGGCGGGTGTGAGCCGGGTGCGGCATAGCTGTCTTGGCGACAGTGACTACTGGCTTTGCCGCCGTCGGCTTGATCGCAGCAGCATGAACCACTTTCCCGGCAGGCTTCGCTGCGGCGGCGAATTTTGAGGAGCCGGCCTTCACAGACGCCTTGGCCACCGTCACGTTCTTCACGCTCGTTTTGGCTGCAACCGGCTTTCCGGCAGATTTTTGATTGACCTTCCCGGCCCCAGTTCTTGCGGTAGCCTTCGCAACTTGCGACACAGTCTTTGCGGTCTTGGCAGCAGGCGCAGGAGCCTTACGAGCTACCGATTTCAAAGCAGTTGTCTTGGCGCTGGCTTTTTTCTTCTGGGGCATAGATTACGATCTCACTCTTTGCAGGGCACGCGAGTATTGATCCAGCCGCTCGGGCGCGGCAGAACCAAGCTGGAGTTGGACGTCCAGCTCATCGTCGCCCGCCAAAACAACTTTGATCGCTCACCTCGTTGATAGGAGGCAGGATCCGGGTTGCAGCAGCGCCCTAATCGCAATCGAATCCGATCACAGTCCAGTGCGCTACGTCTTGGCGATAAACATTCGTTGGAAGCTGACGGCTCGTTCGCAGTTGCCCTAGCCCAATCGAGCTTTGGCGTTCAACACAGCCGCAGGCCGCAAAAACCTGCTTCAGGCTGATCCCTGCGTTCTTGTTTCGTCTCCACACTTCTTCACTGAGGCATAAGTAACACAAACTTCATGGAAAAAGAAGGGCCACGATGCAAAAGACATCAGGCCAGCTAAAAATTCATAGTTAATTACAATTCGCGGTTGCCGTTAAGGAATTCCACACACACGCATCGGGTCAGTCGCCGCTGCCCGGTTTTGCCGAAAAGTAGGCCTCCATCTTGCCCTTCTCATCGCGGAACTTGTCCGCGTCCTCGGGCGCATCTTTCTTCGATGTGATGTTCGGCCACTGATCGGCATAGACGCGATTGAGTTCGACCCATTTCTCAAGACCTTTTTCGGTATCGGGCTTGATGGCATCGACCGGGCACTCGGGTTCGCAGACGCCGCAGTCGATACACTCGTCGGGGTGGATCACGAGCATGTTTTCGCCTTCGTAGAAGCAGTCCACCGGACATACCTCGACACAATCCGTGAACTTGCACTTGATGCAGCTATCGGTGACGACGAAGGTCATGCGTTCACAGTCCTAGCGAAGCGAGTATCAACGCTCGCTGTTTAGGCCTCTATTACGTGCAGCGGCACGAGGGCGTGTTGTCGCAACTAACATGTCGCGCCGTCAACGTCCCATCGTCGGCTATACGAAAGGTGTCACAATCGATTGCGAGCTTGCCAGCGCCTAGTCGTCCAGCCGTCCAGGGATCGCATATGCTTCGCGCCACTTCAATACTATTGTCTCTGGCGGTGGCAACGGGCATCGCAGCGCAAACTCCAACGGCATGGTTGGGCGAAGCGGACATCAAGCAGTCGTTCTCGGGTGTCGAAATCGACGGCGTCTATGTGGATGGAATGAAATTTACCGAGAGCTACGATGCGACCGGCGCCATCGTGTACCGCGACACGCGCAAAGCGCTTATTGGCCGATGGTCGGTCGTCAACGGCGCGTTTTGCACGCTCTATCAAGGCGCGATAACCGGCGGTTGCTTCAAAGTCGTGAAGGTCAGCGCGAACTGCTTCGAGTTTTATTTCTTGGCTGACAGCGAAGAGGAATCGGCGACGCCTGATCCGGGCCGGCCGAAATGGATCGCGCGCGGGTGGAATAAGAAGCATGCCGCGACGTGTGATGATAAGCCACTAGTATAACACGGACGTAAAGATGACCCCGATCGCACCCGACGGCTTCATGAGTGTGCCGCCCGGCCGGGTCGCCACGATCGTCACTTCGCTCGAGATGACGTCGGCGCCGCCCCTCACCTATGATCAACGGGCCAATCCATTCGATGCGAAACTTATGCGCGTCGAATGCCCCGGCATCGATTGGTATCGCCACCTGTTTCGCGCAGTCGGTGAGGACTGGCTGTGGTTCTCACGGCTGCGAATGAACGCCGATGAACTGGCGGGCATCATTCACGATCCAGCCGTCCACATTTACGTACTCAGGACCGAATCCTGCGATGAGGCTGGCCTGCTGGAGCTGGATTTTCGCGAACCCGGCCAGTGCGAAATTGCCTTCTTTGGCCTGATTGCCCAAGAGATCGGTAGGGGCCTGGGCGGCTTTCTGATGCGGGAGGCGATCGCACGCGCCTGGCAAGCGCCGATCAAACGGCTCTGGGTGCATACCTGCACGCTGGACCATCCGGGTGCCTTGGCCTTCTACCGGCGGCAGGGCTTCAAGCCCTATCGCCAGCAGATCGAGGTCGCGGATGATCCCCGTGTAACAGGCGAATTACCGCAAACTGCCGCTACTCACATACCGGTCTTCGACCGCTAACGGTCAGCCTACTGAGACCGGCCTTCCAGCTTGGAAGCCATGATCGAGATCGTTTTTGCGTAGACCTCGGCCTTATTCCACTGCTGGATGACACCGTAATTGGTTGAGCCCGGCTCCCAGCTCTTGCCGGCCACCCAGCCGAATGACTTCATGTAGTTCGCGGTCGACGCGAGCATGTCCGCCGTCGAACGGATCAGGTCTTTGCGCCCATCGCCGTCGAAATCGACAGCATACTTTACGTAGCTCGAGGGCAAGAACTGCATTGGCCCAATCTCGCCTGCCCAACCGCCCTTCAATGCTGTTGCCGGCATATCACCGCGGTCGACGATTTTCAAAGCCGCTACGAGTTCGTTCTGGAAGAAGTCGGAACGCCGGCAATCGTAGGCCAGAGTCGCCAGCGAGTTGACGATGGACTTGCCACCGTTGCCATCCGCTCCATAATTGGTCTCCAAGCCCCAGATGGCGATGAGAATGGAGCCGGGGACGCCATAGCGCTTTTCGATCTGCGACAGAAGTTGACCGTGCGTCTGCATCTGACGCTGACCGCGTGCGATCAAAGCGTTCGACACGCGTTTTGCGTAAAACTGCTCGAACGTGAGCTTGAATGATCGTTGCGAGCGATCAAGCCGAATGACGTTGGGATCGTACGAAATGCCCGATAGAACAGAATTGGCGGTGCCCGCCGAAATGCCTTGAGCCGTCGCCTTCGAACGGAACTGCGAAGCCCACGTCTCGAACCCGCCGGCTTCGTTGCCACAGGTTTGCGCCAACGATGGCAGCGTGAACAGAGCCGTGGCAACAAATGCACAGGCGCTCGATACGCTGCGAGTTAAGGTGGAGGGGCGTTTCATCATCTCAATCAAACTCTCTTTTACTGACATTTCGCTCTGGTGGTGTCGTTACGCGAAAAATTCTGGTGTTGTAAGGCAATTACCCTTCGCTCGAGACTTTAGCCTGTTTCGCCGTCGTGCTAAGCGCAGGGCCATGACCAAGAAACGCGTCGGAATTTTGATCTCGGGCCGTGGCTCGAACATGATGTCGCTGATTGGAGCCTGCAACAGGGCTGACTTTCCAGCCGAAATTGCCGTTGTCGTCTCTAACCGGCCCGATGCCGCCGGGCTCGCCCGGGCCGTCGAGGCAGGTATCAAAACGGTTGCTATCGACCACAAGTTGTTCGCCTCCCGGGTGCCATTCGAGATGAAGCTGCATCAAACGCTACTTGATCATGGCGTCGATCTCATCTGCAATGCCGGTTTCATGCGAATGTTAACCGGCGGCTTCGTCGACCGTTGGCGCGACCGGCAATTGAATATTCACCCCTCGCTGCTTCCGGCCCTGCCCGGGTTGGATACGCACAGCCGCGCACTCGACCAGGGTTTGATGATCCACGGCTGCACGGTCCATTTTGTTCGCCTCGAGATGGATAGCGGGCCGATCATCGCGCAGGCGGCGGTGCCCGTGCTGCATGACGATACACCCGAGACGTTGGGAGCTCGCGTGTTGCGGCAAGAACATGCGCTTTATCCCCACGCGCTCGCCCTCGTCGCCGGCGGACACGTGCAGGTGCATGGTGATCGTGCGATCGTTCGCGCTCCGGGAAACGACACCGCGGCTCTCATCTCTCCACCAGAGCAGGGGTAGCAGATCATAGCGCCCGGCCGTCGACCTCGCGGCGCAGCTCTTCGATGACATTCGCCAGACTGGGCCAGAACGGGTGGACCATCTGTAATTTTTCGTAGGCCTGCAGCGCCTGTGGCTTGTGGTCCAGCTGCCGCATAATCTGACCGAGACCATCGAGTGCTTTGTAATGGTTCGGGTCAAGCGCCAGGACGCGACGGAGATCCCCCAACGCACGCTCGTAATCGCCCTCGGTGTAGAAGACGTAGGCACGCCTGTTCCAGCCCTCGGCATAGTCAGGCGCCTGCTCGACGACAGCGCTCAGCAGTTGCAGGGCCAGATCGTTACGCTTCTGCCCAACTGCCTGCATCGCCCGCTCCATAAGCGCTGCGACCGTGTCGCTGCCAGAACTCAGCCAGAGGCGTTCGATGGTCTCTGCGTAGGGCTTCGAGGCTTCCTCGTCCGCCGCCGTCGCCAAATGCGCGTAGAGATCATCCAGCAACTTCGCCCGGTCCGCGGGTGCATCTGGGATGACTTTACCCAATTGCGGGCGCTTCTCAGTTTTTGGCCCCGTATCCGGCAGCTGCGGTTGCGGCCCCTTTGGTGAATTGTCCCACGGCATGTCCGAGTGGGGCGGCTTCGGACCAGGGTCTGGCGGAGGAACCGTCTGCGCCCAAGCCACCGGCCACAGACAAGACACGGAAAAAACCGCCGCTGCGGCGATGCGCAGGGCGGACAAAGACCTGGAGTTCGTTTTGCTACTCATACCGACAAGCGTACGAAAGCGGAGAGCAAACGTCAAAGCGACTCGACGTCAACGAGCAAACCTCAGCCCTGACGGGCTTTGAAGCGCCGCTGCGTCTTGTTGATCACGTAAAGCCGCCCGCGACGCCGCACGACTTGGCAATCCCGATGGCGAACACGCAACGACTTGATCGAGTTCTTGACTTTCATCACACGCTCTCAAAAAAAAAGTGGTGGGCGCGACAGGGATTGAACCTGTGACCCCTACAATGTCAATGTAGTGCTCTACCGCTGAGCTACGCGCCCTTGCCGCTCCCCGGAAGGGGCAGAAAAGGGAAGGCTTCATATACTGACGTCAACGTGCGCTGGCAAGCACCGCTTTTGTCAATTCGCAAAAGAATGCGGGCTCAGGCAGCCAACAGGCGATCCACCTCGTAGACGAGGTCTTTCAAATGAAAAGGTTTTGAAAGAACGCGCGCATCCTTTGGTGCGGTCTGATCGTTGTTGAGCGTAACAGCTGCAAATCCGGTAATGAACATGATCTTGAGCGTCGGATGCAGTTCACTCGCCCTGCGCGCCAACTCGATCCCATCCATCCTTGGCATGACGATATCGGTCAAGAGCAGGCTGAAGGGCTCGGTCTGTAATCGCTCGAAGGCTTCCTGGCCGTTTGCAAACGAGGTCACCTCGTGTCCGGCGCGTTGTAGAGCGCGCTCCAGGAAGCCCCGCATCGAGTCGTCATCTTCGGCCAGCAGGATACGTGCCGCTGCAGGCTGCGGAGGAGAGGAAGGTGGCGGAGATGTTTTCATGTTGCTCGACCGTGTTGTTCAGTCTTTCTTACGGCGGCATGAGCGCTACCGGCAACCAATTTTGCCTTCATTTTGATAAACGAGTTATGAACGCGTGACCGCTTGGCCACGAAGACCCGATCACCGTAGACACGAAGCAGCACCGTTGGCACAGTGTCTCTTCACGATAACAGGCCCCATCTAGATGCCTTCGAACGAACAGATCTCGATACTGGAAGAGTTGACGCCCCCCTTTCAGGTGCTCGAACCCGATGTTCAGACTACCCCATTTATCTTTTGCTCGCCGCATTCTGGATCGGTGTATCCGCGGCGCTTCATTGAGGCATCACGCCTCGATTCACACACCTTGCGAAAATCCGAGGATGTATTGGTCGACCGCTTGTTTGCGGGCGTCTCCAGGCTCGGCGCACCGCTGATCTCGGCTAACTTTCCGCGCGCCTACATCGACGTCAACCGGGAACCGTACGAACTTGATCCCATGCTGTTCCGGTCGCCTTTGCCCGCCTTCGCCAACAGTCAGTCGATGCGGGTGGCTGGCGGCCTAGGGACGATTGCACGCATTGTCGCCGACACGGAAGAAATCTATGCGGCCGACCGGCGTCCATCGATCGACGATGCACTGCAACGCATCGAATTGCTCTACAAACCCTTTCACGCGACGCTCAACGCACTGATCGCCCGAACGCGTGATCAGTTCGGGATAGCGATCCTGATCGACTGCCATTCGATGCCCTCGTCGTCGATGGCCAAGCCCGGAAACGCCAACCGCCCGGACATCGTGCTCGGCGACAGGTTCGGTGCCAGCTGCGATGCCCGTGTCACGCGCACGGTGCGGGATACGATGGGGGGCTCAGGCCTTCATGTGCAATTGAACCGCCCTTACGCCGGAGGCTTTATCACCGAACATTACGGGCGTCCGTACGAAAGCGTCCATGCACTGCAAATCGAGATCAATCGCGCCTTGTACTTGGACGAAACAGCGCTCTTGCCGACGTCGGGATTCGGCATTCTACAAGACGCGATGGGGCGAATTTTCGGGAGCGTCATGCGGGACTTGCCGCGGATGCTCGCGACGAGAATTGCGGCGGAATGATCGGGCGGATGCGGCCCGGAAAAGAAAAGGGGCCGCCCCAAAGGACGGCCCAAGTCTAGGGAGGAAACGCCCAAGGAGGGCTGCGGTGGGCGATCAACGCCCAGGCGCATGTGAACTAGTTAATAGTGCGCTGCACAAAAAACAACTGCATTTTTTGCAGAGCAGCAAAACCTGCATTGCGGAGCGGACTGGTTGAAAACTGAGCACGTAGTACCGAAGGTGATCAAATCAGCGTCTTTTTAGTATGTTCCACCATGGAGTGGTCCCGCAGCAAACCATATACCGGAAACAACCATTGGTTGAAATGCTGCAACTGCGAACGGACCGTGCCTAACCAACAACTCGCGAGACTTGAATGCGATCCCCTACCCCCAAAATTACACCGTTTCTTAACACCGCCCATAGACTTGCCGACGTTTCCGCAGCGGCCATTCTTCCGCATTTCAGACGCTCGCTGGAAATCGACAACAAGGCCGGGCCCGGCAGTTTCGACCCGGTGACCATTGCCGATCGTGCTGCTGAACGCGTGATCGTCGCCACCATCAAGGCCGAGTGGCCTGAACACGGCATCGTCGGCGAGGAATACGGCGCCCACCCTGGCACGTCTGCCTATCGCTGGATCATCGATCCCATCGACGGGACGAAGGCATTCATTCTGGGCTTCCCGTTGTGGGGTACGTTGATCGGCCTCATGGAAGGCGACCGCCCCATCTTGGGGATGATGAACCAGCCATATACCGGCGAACGCTTCTGGTCTGGCGATGGGCACGCAACACTGAGGACCTCGGACGGCCGCGAGAGCCGGATAAAGACGCGATCGTGCGCAAACCTCGCCGACGCTCTGTTTGTCACGACACACCCGGACATGTTCCAGGTGGGCGTCGAAACCCGGGGTTTCCAGGCCATGGCGTCGGCGACCAGGTACACGCGTTTTGGTGGGGACTGCTACGCCTACTGCATGCTTGCGGCCGGCCATGTCGATTTGGTCATTGAGGCGAGCCTCAAGGCCGTCGACATCGCACCGCTGATCCCGATCATCGAAGC